>JBGMRO010000015.1:8493-16688 GCA_048061555.1 Thiohalomonadales bacterium
CAATGTCGAGGCGATATCTTTGGGCTCCACCTTCCTATTTATACGCTTTCCTTTAATATTAGAACCGGCAAAAATTATGGGAACGAAGGTGTCGTATTGCCAGGGGCCGCCATGATTGGCCGCCACCAATTCACTGTGAAAATCATTAAAAAAATAAAATGGTTTAAATAAAATTAAAATATCACCAGAGCGACTATTGTTATAACCTCTGATTGCCGCCCGGTTAAGAAAGGTATCAGGCAGTCTGTTTTTACGTATTGCGGAACTGGAAACGGCTGCGGCAACACCTTGGATCTTCATCAATTCATCGGCAACAACCTGTTCAACTTCTGCAAGCTGTAAACCTTTACTTTTTATCATTTCATGATCGAGATATACATAAGGAGGAAAAAAAGATTTTATCGGTGTTTGATCAATACCAAAATGCTTTTTCAATGCTTGAATCGATGGCGACTTGTCCCATTTGTCCACCGAGACAAAGCCAGATTCAATACCATACAATTTCAGGTAACCCGGCGCATCAGGACCACCGTGGTCAGCTGATAGAACAATCAGCGTATTTTCCAATCCTACATATCCATCGACGTAAGCAAACAGATTGGCAAGGGTACGATCGAGACGTAACATGTTGTCTTCTGCCTCCAGACTCGACGGGCCGTATAGATGTCCGACATAATCGGTCGAAGAAAAGCTGATAGCGAGAAAATCTGTAACGTCATCCTTACCCAGTTTCTCGGCGCTAATTATTGCTTTCGCGAAACTCAAGGTCAGCTCATCACCGGCAGGACTGAAGGTTAAAAAATTGTTGAAGTATTTGGTATCAGCAGCGCCATATTGGTGAGGAAACGTTCGACCAAAACCTGCCACATCTACTTCCCAGCTTTGATCATCATGGTCACCGTACTGGTAGCGAGACTTATCATAGAGCAGTTTCCATGACTTATGCTCAAATCGATGATTTTCTTTTTGCTTGTTCCAGTCATTTACCCAATTGGGGTATTTCTCATAATAATAGTTACTGGTGATAAATTCGCCGTTCGACTTTGAGAACCAGAAGGCCTTACCCGCATGGCCGGCGAGCGTCACCGCGCCACGATCTTTCACCGAAACAGCAAATATTTTCGCCTTGCCATTGGATTGCATGGCCAATTCATCACTAAAAGTAGATACCATTATATTGGTAGGTGAGCGCCCGTCCGTTGATGCCAGTTTTTGCGAGGCATCAATCTCACTATTTTTATCGACACCGGCACCCTTACTCAGTATATGATAGCGATTGTCTTCCACATTGTAGGTTAGTTTTTGCGTGCTACGATCGAACCAGACGTTCGATACCATGCCATGCTCAGCCGGGTCTGCACCGGTTGCCAGCGTGGTATGTCCCACCACTGTTTCGGTATTGGAGTGACCGTAGTGTGCATTGGCGTACCAGATTCCGTTCTTTTTAAGATAACGAAAACCACCCTCACCCATGTTTTTCATGAACTTATCCGGAAGATCACCGCGTAACTGGTCAACCGTTATTTGCAGGATGAGTCTTGGTTTAGAGTTTATTGTTTCTGTCGCAACCGCACTTGCGGATAAACTTGCGCTGGTTACGCTTAAGACTAAAAGTGTGACTTTGCTAGAAAATCGCATGGATTAAGTAACTAACTCAAAATCACCAGGCTGTACACCCACTTGTTTAAGGCCTTCGAGAAAGCCATAAATTGATGCGGTGGGAATACCGTTTAAAAAAGCCTGCGCTGCTCTGGATACATTAAGAAAGTCATAGGCTTTTTGCGCTGTCTTATCATCAGGTAAACCATCAAAAAAATTCAGTTCGCCCAATAGCTCTGTTTTAACTACATCAGGTGTTTGTATGTACGCAGGTACATCCGCTTTATATTTTGGCGCAGCCTGGCTGCTACCGATGATTGCGGTGCTGGCTAACAGTGCGGCTGTTAAAGTTAGTGTGGTTGTGTTTTGAAATAGATTAATCATGTTGATATAGCTCTCAAACTAATTTATTAATACTTGTTTATATCATGCGTTTAATTATTACTTTACACCATGTTTAATCGTAAAAACAATCGGTTCTCTAGCTTGTTCATCTGCGGCGAGCATTAACAGGCGTTTGACGATAAACCCATTGCGCTCGAGCATGTCCATCACCCGTGGGATATTCCTTATCCAGCCGGACTGATAGAAAATGGTGCCGTCATATTTTAAGAATTTTCCTACCCCGGCAAAAAAACGTTCGTGTACCTTCCATAGACTTTCATTGCTTGTGTCGTAGGGGTAGTCAATATTGGAAATAATGACATCGAACTGTTCATCCTCATTTAGTGGAGCAAACAGATCACCTAACCGAACATCAATTTTGTCGCCTAGACCATTGAGTCTAGCATTCAGTTGTGTACTCTTGACCGCCGCGGGATTGATGTCGGTAGCAACGACCTTTTTGGCTTTTTCTGCCGCGAATATCGCTTGCACACCCGCGCCGGTGCCAACATCGAGCACGAGGTCACCGACCTCGATGATGGTGTTTTCCAGCAAAATTGCGCTTTGAGGTGAAGGGATATAGGCAGTGCCTTCTGCGAGGAATTCCCGCCCATTAATGATGGTCTTGAATTGCGAGGAGTTATTTTTTTGATAACCGAGATGAATGACTGTGTAACTGCCGGGGTGTTCGATGGTCTTGTGATTTAATGAGTGATGGGAGCATGCGCTAAGGATTGAGAATAGTAGTATAAGGAAAAACCCAGTGAGTGATTGCATATTCGCTTATCCAGACAATGCTAGTGTTTATGAAGTAAATCATAACATGCTTTATCGGATTCCGTCACTGCCACATCAACGACCCCGTAGGGTGGATAAGCGAAGCGCATCCACCAAATCGCAGCGTAGTACGGCATTAACGAGCCGCTGAACTCCGAAACTTGAGTAATAATTACCGTATTTTACTCGGTGGCGATCGATACTGGGGTGTTGACAATAATGGGCGACCAAAATACAGGCCTACCGATTAACAATGGCTCTAAGATCAATGCGCTGCCCCTAGATACCGTGCGGCACCCTTACGCCGTCCAACTGATGGTTTTAGGTTGAATGGTGATGCATACTATACTAGTATATTATGCATATCATCGGGAGGATGAATTATGAGAACCACACTTGATCTACCTGAAGCGTTATTGTCAGAAGCCATGAAAGTGTCACATTCGAGTACGAAAACTGGCGTCATTGTGCTCGCGCTTGAAGAGCTAGTCAGAAAATCAAAAGTTTCTGGCTTAAAAGACTTTAAGGGAAAAATTGACTTAGATATAGATATCGATAAAGTTCGAGACCGTGCTTGAATGGAGGTACTGGTAGATACATCAATTTGGATTGATTATTTTAGAACTGGAAAAAATTCTTCAGATTTAGACACCTTAATTGATGAAAATGTCATTGTTACTAACGATTTAATATTGGCCGAACTCATACCGTTTTTAAAGCTAAAGAAACATGTAAAAGTTATTAGTTTATTAGAAGACATCAGTAGGGCTCCCATAGAAATTGATTGGAACGAAATTATTGACTTTCAAGTTAAATGTATGAAAAACGGCGCTAATGGCATCGGGATACCGGACCTGATAATTGCCCAAAACGCCAAGTCAAATAGTTTCAAAATTTATTCGCTTGATAAACATTTCCTGTTATTAAGCCAGCTAATAAAAGTTAAATTGTACTAAGGTAGAACTCCCAATTAACTAGTGTCCATCCACAAAAGCTAGCCAAGTGTTTGAAAAATAACTGATCAAGCTAGGCCGATATTCCCATTCTGATCAATTAGTGTAAATTCCCTCCGAGAACTCTATTTAGTGGAGGAAAATATGCGGTCGATTTAAAATAATGAGTAGTGCCTCGTGATTTATCGTTGTGTTGATGCGCAGAAAACCTGGTGACGACGCTTAGATAAAATTTTTTCATAATCGATGAGGAACAACAATAGAGTGTTTTGTAACAATATCGGACTGTTTAACTCTATTAAATGTGCCTGGTAATGCTTAAAGTAAAAGCGACCGGTCATTTGTACTATTGGTTGCCCCTAATATCGCAGTGATACAGCGATAATACTGCTACTCGGTCATTGGCGGAAACTTAAATAATACTGTTAAATCATTGTTATATAATAAAAATCAGATCGTAAGAAGACACTTGTCCCTTTTTTTTACGTATATACAAGTGACCGGTCGCTTTATACGGTTTTGTAGTGAGAGTTAGGCTTATGAAAATATTAATATTGTCCTTGGCCGTCACCATACGGGCGTTATTTGAATTAGTGATGAAATCTGGGCGCGCTATGGCACCTCTCATATTGACCATGCTGTTTTCCTTGTCTTCACTAGCCAGCGTCTCCCAGAAAGACCCTCTAGGACTTCAGGCTAATAATTCAGAAACAAAAGTCTCTGCATCTGAGCCAGTACGCATAGCCTTGTTAATGGAAGAAGAAAAGCAGCCTCTTAGGGTCCCGCAAGTCGGAGCGTTGCAGAGCCCACCAGAATCCAGCTGGGCATTTTATATGGATAACGATGTTTTTATTCCGTCCACGCGCGATCGCGACTACACCGGTGGTATGTCATTTACGCGATCTTCGCAGCAAGTGGCACCACATATACTATCGTTAGATTCTTTATTGGCGAAAATTAATAATTTGCTCGGTATTGATGAAACGGAAAAGACCTTGTTTGGATATGAAATGGGACTGACGGCATTTACACCAGAGGATATAGAGGCAGTCGAAGCACAGCACGATGATCGGCCTTATGCAGGGCTGATCTATACCTCAAATTCTCGTCAGAATATTCGCCCGCAACAACGCAGCTCGATTATATCTAGCCTTACCATTGGTGTGCTGGGCCTAGATTTGGTGGGCGATTTTCAAAATGCTATCCACAAAAATTTCAGTTCGAGACAAGCGAAGGGCTGGCATAACCAGATATCTGAGGGTGGTGAAATGACCTTTCGATATAGTGTATCGCAACAAAATATTCAACAATCCAACTATGCCAGGGGACGAGCCAACTATGAGATCAAGACATCTCGAAAGGCGAGTCTTGGTTATATTAGCGACGTGAGTTGGAGTGTGAGTGGACGGCTAGGACGACTCCAGGCACCTTGGTGGACTTTTAATCCGCAGACCAGCGAGTACGCCGAAAAAAGTTCACCCACCACGATTGGCAACAGCCTGCACCACCGAAAGGAATTTTATATTTGGGCGGGTTTGAGTGTGCGTCTACGTCTCTACAATGCCCTGTTGCAGGGCCAGTTTCGAGACAGTGTAGTCACCTATAGCAGTGACGAATTGAATCACGTGCTGGGCGAAGGGTGGTTAGGTGTTACCAAGGAATTTGGTGATGGATTTCGCTTCAGCTATTTTATACGTGGACAAACCAAGGAAATTAAATATGGTAGGGGTGCCAGAAATCTTGTTTGGGGTGGGATTATTGTTAGTCAAACTATTTAGATTTATGCACTTGGTGGGGTATCGCCGAGCTGATGGTCTGCTTGTAGGCGTAGTAGTGTCACAATACAGTTGAGTAGGTCGTCATATTCACGAATGCTCGTGCCAAATTGTTCCGAGCCTTTGTAATAAAATTGACAATAGAACTTTTCCTTACCAATTTTACTCACGACAAAATGACAATCGTCTTGTTCCCAGTAAACCGCCGGGCACTCCGTGAGCTCACGGTCATCGGGATAAAGGCGCAATTCGGTATCGGCGAGGTGGATCTCAACCGGTTTACCGTATCTTTCCAGAAGTGTTTGTTCTATGAGTTGTGTTTCATTTTGGTCGAAATCTGTAATCTTGCTCATATAGTCGTACTGCCTTAGTTTTTTTAAAGTGGTTGCTTCTATTCGAGTTCGGAGATGCGATACGGTGGAAGCTCTATATCGGAAACTATGCCGGCAGCGACACGCATCTTACCCTTGTAGCGCTGGCTACCATCACTGGAAAATTCAAAGCTGTATATGCGTGCTAGCCCGGCCCTCCCTTTACTATTGCGTTGCCAAGATAATTTTTCAAGGCTAACGGTGTCATCTAGAAATTGCAGGCCGTTTTTTTTACAAGTCGCGAGGCCAAATTGCCTGGCAGCTTCTTTGCAACGCATGCTGTCCCACCAGAAATATAGTAACAATACCAGGAGGATGAAAAGCCAAAAGCTGTTCATAGGTAGGTATAGGAAGCCGTTTAATCAACTACTCGCGGGCGATTGTCCGTCAGATTATTTTTTTTTCGGAACGTATTTTTTGAGATATTTTTTGGATAACTTTTTGGCTTTATCGATCTGCTGAGTCGACATTTGTGTGGCTAAATAGTCTATACCCCACAAGGCACTGCCAATTTTTTCCACGGGAAGGCCGTCGGCAGCAACGTTATACCAGGCATAACTTTTTACAAAATCTTTTTTAGTACCCGTACCCTTGGCATACATGACGCCGAGGTTTGCTTGAGCGGCGGTATTACCACTTTCTGCGGCTTTCTTGTACCAATAAAAGGCCTTTTTGTAACTCTGTTTTACACCGGTGCCGGTGTGGTACATCACAGCAATGGCTGCCTGTACTTGGGTATTACCCTTCTGGGCCAGGGGCAGCCACAATTTATAGGCCTTTGAAAATTGATTCTTCGAGAGTGCGGCGACGCCTTTTTCATAACTCGCATATAAGGGTGATGAGAGAGTGCTTATGAGTAGCAGGCATAAACTAAGTATCGGGAGTTTTGGTGTAATTATCATGCAGTTAAGCTACCTTGTATATTTGTGAGTAACGGTAAATATACCACATTGTGGCAGTCTCGTTGCCAGCTTTTGTATATTTTAGACCCTGTTAGAAATCATAGGGAACTAAAATTAGCGGGCATTCCGGGGATTCGATTAGTGCAAAGGTGTCTATGAGGGGATTCGGGTATCGGGGCGTCAACCGTTAGGGGGGGGAGAGTAAGTAGATACTTAAGGCAAAAAAAAGGCCGCAACAGGGCGGCGTCGCGGCCAGACAAACATAATTGGGGGCATGGGTTATGTTTGCCTGAGACACAACTTACTAGATCAAAAAGCCCTTGGGAAGTAATAAAACACTATATGCATATTCAGTAATTCTATTTGCTTTGGCTTGGCTGAAAATTAATCGCGACCTATTCCTAAAGTAATATGTAGTCGCCTAGTATACGTATCTATATATAGAGGGTAGTAGGTAGTATATAAGTAGATGGCTCGATAATGATAAAAATTCGTTATAGGTGAATATTCACCATGATTTGCGCCTTTAGGCTGTACGCGCCATCGGATCCCCCCGTTGTTTAGCGAGAATTTTCCAAATGAGCTGCACAACTAATACACAAGGTCGTACAGGGATCAATTTCTAACCGTTTTTCGGGTATATCGGCGTCACATCTCAGGCACGTGCCATAGGTGCCCTCGTCTAATCGATGGTTGGCGGCGTGGATCATTTTTATTTGTTCTTCGCGGCGTTGTTTTGTTTGTAGGGACATCGCTTGGCTTTGTAGCGCATCCATTCTCGACAGACGTCCTACCCGTGTTTGATCAAGTTCGACGGGTTTAGCGGCTTCCATATTAATGAGATCGTAAGATGCTAAGATTTCTAGTTGATTTATCAATAATTTACGGAATCTATTTGGGTCCATTTTGGGTCCATCGTGGTCAGCCTAAATAACAAGGCTACGCGATAACGGGCGGCCACTGCGGTGAAATCGGAAGGCGTAAATATAGTATAACATCGATATCAATGCGCTGGTGTTCAAGCATAAAGGCATTGTTAAGGGTCATCGGTAGCGAATTGGTAAAACAATTGCATTCAATTTTGACAACTTTGTGAACAATGGAGTCGAATCCGGTGGCAATAGAGATACTAACTAAAGATTTTTATACCAGTCGACAGGCGGCGAAGATACTGTCTGTGTCGTTACGTACTGTCCAGCTATGGGAAAAAAGCGGAATTCTTACCGCCTGGAAGACCGCAGGTGGGCACCGACGCATAGAGAAAGACTCGATCAAAAAATTATTAGATAAACGAGCTGAGCAACTTGCGTGTAATGTGACTCGTGCGTCGCGAACAAATACAGATGTAGCAGGTCTGGCCCACCAAGACCTGCGGGTACTCGTGGTAGAAGATGAAGTGGTGCAGTCTGAGTTGTATCGAATTATGTTTGCCCG
>JBGMRO010000016.1:0-8065 GCA_048061555.1 Thiohalomonadales bacterium
CCGCCCACATGTAAGGCCTCCTCAAGTAAATCGGTATCTATAGAAAGATTCGTGGCCATCGTTACACCTATCTTCACACATCATTCTACACTTAATAGCATACAGGGCTAACAAATGCATGGGCATGGATTATTTTATTCTCGGCCATTTTGTGTTTCGCTACACTTTCAAAAAAAAGATGGCCTAGAATAAAACATCCAGTTATGCCGAACGTTGACAAGATATTTTGGATACCCATTTTTTTGTATAATGCTCGATCGATTTAAAATTATAATTGGTAGGTGTTCTGAAACGCATTTGAGGGGGAACCCATGAGAAAGAGCAGGATTGAAATGATCAGTGAAAGTGATCAGGCAGCTCACTCTTAGCGCTAAAATCTAAACCCAATGCCTTATGTTTTTAAGGCGATCACTTTCACCGGAATACGCACCTACCAGTGGTATTGCAAATACACACTATTGTAGTTGCTTCCACCACTAATGCGCCCAAAAGTAGACGACCCTGAAAAAATACCCGAACGATGATGAAGACTCCAGCCAATCCAAAGATTCCTTAAAGGATCGTAATTAAAAATATCTCCTATTTCAACGTCGACACTGAAATCTAAAAAATTGAGCAACTTACTAGTATCGAGGTTCTTTTTATCCATTTCTTGTTGTTCTATAAAACTGATATTAGATGTATAGGATAAACCCTCAGCAGCTCCAATGCGCCATTTCCAAGGCCACTTAACCGTATAATAGGCCTTTATAGCAAACACATATTCTGTGAAATTTCTTTGAACCTCGGAATTGTGGTGGTATACCACGCCAGGGGTCATATAGATTTCAAATGGAATACCAAATAGTTTATCTGCCACGGGGTGCCCATAGAACAATGAAGTAAGTTGGTTATTGTAAGGGTCGTCCTTAACATTCAAGGCCAACAATTCACCGATGTCTGACGGTGTTGCCCAACCATGCGCCATGCGTATATAGGGTTTTGATTTTAGTATTCTACGTGTAGTTTTCCTTTTGTCGTTGAAAAAGGCGATGCCCAGATACAAGTCATTTTGATATTGTGTATCGACAAATTCGCTTTGGTAGGTATCCTTATCCAACAGGGTGATCGACACTTTTCCAATCGCATATAAATTGTTATAAATATGATACCTTACTTCGGCACCTACAATGGCATCGACAGCGCCCCCTATGCTGTCTCTATTCAAGCCGTAATACGTATTATTGAATTCTGCGCTTTTCCATCGCAATCTGACATAAGGAAACAGATCCCAATCACCCCTATCCCAGTGGTAATTAATTGCGGTGATTGCGTGGTTGCGACCGTGTTGATCACTTAGGCCTTCAAAATCGAAGTTCAAACTTTCCTTAGGCATATAGCGAAATTGCAATCCTACGTCAAATGCGTTGCCACGTATTTGATTTTGATATTCAGCTGGGATATCAAAGAATCTATATCGTCCAATGGCAATGAATTCCCATTTTGGTTTACGAAAAAATCTAAAGCCCATGCCGAGTCCACGAATATAAAATCTGTCTGCATCGTAGAATATCAAAGGAATAATATCGTTTACTCGGTCAGTTTCGGTCTTAAAGGGAATGTTCGCTGAGCGTATTCCTACGGCCACACCCCAGGTTTTGGGCTCTTTAATTACACTCGCTACTGTTATATTTGTATAAGCCGATAGCATCAATAATAATATTATATTGCTTAATAAATCCCCAAAACGCATTCTCGATATCAACATTTTTATTTCCATTATAAATTATGATCATCTCTGGTGTTTGACACAAAAGTAAGGTGTCGTATCCTGTTGGCACTATTCTGCGCGAATAGCAACTAACTAAAAGAGGTTACGTCGATGATAGATAATACGGTAGTTAATCTCAAACAACCAGGTGATTAAATCGATCCACTGACAGAGATCCTGTGCAGGATGCACAAGTGTTGATAGCTATAGCTAGCGAAGCAGAGTTACAGGGCCTACCAGATTACTCAACGATACACCGGTAAATAAGCCGTTGGCCACATTCAAGGTGATAGTGCATCACTAGTTTTTATGAAGACTTCGCATGGTGTCTAATTATTTAAACACTTTAGTGGCCGAGTGCTCAGTATTCTCAGAACTGTTATCGCAAGTCAGCGTGAGTCTAAGATAGATAGCATACCGTTTGAGTCTTTTGATGATCGCACTTATTGTATAAATTCGCGGTTCGTAAGTTCCCGACGCCTTGCCCTGGCCAGGGTAATGGCTGCGGTCAAATTCGCTGGCCGGGCATGCTCGAGGCCCATATTATAACTCCTTCATTTTTACGCACCTTTCCTGGTGGGTTTTTAACCCGAAACCACGGGTGGCAACAATCCGCGGTGAAATAGGTAGGCCACTAAATAGCCTATAGGTGCAATAATGACGAATAGCGCAATACCATACAGCAGCGCCAGTTTGCCCATACCCTTTAATTTGCTAAAATCTGTTATAACGCCGATGGCTACGAACGTTAACATGAACATCATTTTCCGCATCGGACTCTGTACCACGTTTGCTCCATCCGTTGCAGCACTAATAGCGTCTGGAAACCAAACGGCGATCGCCACATAAAAAAACCAAGCGATGAAGTATCCGATCACAAACTTTGGAAATCGAAACCAAATTTCTGACAATCCTACATGATCCTGCCCCGGCCTTCGTTCCACTTTGTAAACCCAAAGCAATGCCAGAAAAAACGCCCACACCCCGATAAAGACATCGATCCAGATTTTTGTCAATATTGCCGTACTGAGTATCCAATCTGATTCCCACAATTCTCCAGTTTCCCTATAATGATTGGCCACCATCAATTCGTCCAGGATCGCTCCCGAGGCAGCATCGGCCCCGTCCGTCTTTACCGTCAAGCCAAGAGCGGCACCGTTGACGATGGGCTGATCGGGTGCTAGCGTCGCAAAGGTCGTGGGCAATACCACTAACTCGAACATGGCGAACACCACAATCAACATCGAGACCGCCACCGGTAATATCGGTCTGGCACGAATTGCCCCCGCAGTGGCGATTGCAGCAGAGACCCCACATACAGAGATACCCGATGCCAAGACGGCGGACGCGTCTCGCTTGAGCTTAAAGGCCTTGCGGCCTAGCGCATACACCAGCGGCCAGAATATCAAATAGGCAACAAAGGTTGCCGCCGCACCCGACAAGGCCAAATCCACCGCAAAACCTGTCGCCTTCATGCTCATCAGCCCGAGCTTGATTCCCAGGTACACGATAGCTGTTTTAATAAACCACTCAGGCTTGGCCGCCTCTTTGAGAAATGCGGCAAAACCCTTGAAAAAATTACCTATAATCAATCCCACCGCCAACGCCAAGATATATGAAAACCCACCACCTAGCTGTAAACCCCAAGACAATCGCTTGGCGTGTTTGGCCTTATCTATCGCTTTGGCTGCCGTAGCGACGTCGGGTAGCTGCCCATCCTTGATATCGACACCCAATATTAGAAGCGCCTTGTTTATCTCCTTAGTACACTTGTTGACCTTAGTGGTACAATAAACATCATCACCATATAACTCTGACTGGGTAATGGACTGACTCGTCTTAAGCGCCTTAAAGTGCGCTTCGTGACCCACCATCCACGCGGCCCAGGTGAGGATAAAGAGTGCGGTAAATCCAAGGAAGAATTTTTTGACATTGAGTTTTTGGTAATACGCTCCTATACAAGTAAGAGCCGTAAATACGATATAGGTGATGATTAACGACGTCAACCCAGACATACCTTCATAGGCTTTACCTGCCTTACCGTTAGCCACTTTAAACAATACGTCCCAGGAAGGATTACCCCAGAAGCTGCTCCACTCCCAGGTCTTGGTTTTAGTCATCCAGCCCACGAGATCGAGTCCCCAGATGGCTGCCATACCGGCAAAAAACATTATTAAACCTAACCAAACTGCCCACCAATCCTCTGTCGACAACATGCCATCGTTCCACTTTTTGTTTATTGCTGGCATACCGATCTACCTCCTAGTGAAAATAAAGATGTCAAGTAATTGCTCACTCCGCTAGCGAGCAATTAGCAACCGCTTAGTATGTTATTGCCGTTGTAACTACTCAGGCTTTACCGGGACTGTCTAAGTAGCTACGTTGTCAAATTCACTTACAGATCTATAGTCACCGTACGATTAAAATAATGTGTGTGGTATTGTCGCAGCCAAGTTGGAATTGTATCGAAATCAAAACCCATAAAGACTTTAATCTGTGAACCTTGTTCGTAATTACCGCAGTTGATTAACACCCGCCGTATATCCATATCGAGTTCCAACATGGATTTACCACTAGCGATAAAGAAATCATTACGACACAACCACTGTTCACCATCATGTGTGAGCGCAAATTCCAAGTCCGGTTTCATAGTATTCCCATGCGGGGCAAAGTAAGTAATAAATGTCTTAGCTTGGTAGTATGTATTTATCGATTAACCAACCCAGTATGATCACACCAAGAATGGCAATACTTATACTCCAGACCACTAATTTCGTTTCCCAAGACTCCCAGGGCTCGGGGTCACCTAGTAGTTCTTCTGCCGAACGAATTTCGTCATTTTTCATTATTGCTATCTCCTTGTTGCCGCCTAGGACCGCGGTTTTTGTATATAACTAACGTGTTTATGACTAACGTATTATGTATTCTCATTCACTTTTTATTCATTAAAGGCCACTCTAAAAGTTTACTTTAAGAATTTTTTCTTTCTAGAAAAAATACTGACATACGTCAACTTATCCGCTAATAAAAAATAGGGTAATTTTATGTCATGGCGCAGACCAAGACTGTACATAGGTAAATATAATAAAAATTAATAGAGTATGAAAACCCGTATTACCATGTAATGAACCGAGACCGTGGAAGGCAACTGATTTATTATGGGAAGGCTGACTATGATGTATTTCTAGAAGGAATAGCGGAGGTGCATGGTCGGTTCTGTGCCGGTGTACACATAATGCCCATGGGTAACCATTAAATTAAACTAAATTAATCAGTTGAACCTACTGCGAGCGCCTCTAGCACCGAAGTCTAAAAGACTTTTCGGTATATTTTTAACTTACCGTATGGGTGGTAAATGACCATTTTTGAACCCGGAGATGAAGCTTCACCGGAACAGCCTAAGTAGTTACCTTTGGAATACGATTACTTTCGCCAGGTAAAATGTTCATAGACACCCGACCAGTACATACCAAAGGATATTGCAAACAATAGTTCTTCAAGTGGCATGGGGCCGAGACTAATGCCCGACAAAGCAGATAGATTCCAGACTCGGTCGATATAACCCGGCGCGGTCCACTCCAGGCCCGCTAGAAAAATAGAATAATAAATCAGGAATAATACGCCACCGATCCAACTCTTTTGTTTTAAATCCGGTCGGCACAGCATATTAGCCACCGCACCCACCGCCATGGCGATTATTGATGGGTAAATAGGATTCCATGGAAAAAAATACAACATAAGAAACGCTACAAACGGTGCCGACAAGGCCGCATAATGATGTCGATGTAGCGGTAGCTGTTGTTCAGTAGAAGAAACGTGATGGGGAATTTGCCGTGTCAATAGATTATAAAAAACCGCGCTGACCCCACCGATGCCAAAACAAAAAATCAAACTCTCGATATCAAAACCCGTACGGACGGCAAGATCAAACAAACTAGGCGGCAACCAGTATTCCGGTACAAATAGTGGTTCACTGAGACCGAAAGGCGTCGTAAACACACTGGCCCAGAGCATGGCTTTTCTGTGTGGCGGAAATCGCCAATAAATAATACCCCAAGGAACCAGAAAGGCACTCGACCATAACAACCACACATATTGGTCTGTCATTAACTCTCCACTGCACGACATTTCATCGCTGCTTACTCTTTACACCGACTAATGAAATACCTATCAGTGTAACTACAATACCACTAATTTCGAGGACTCCAAACGTTTCATCAAAAAACAGAAGCCCCAGTAGCAAACCAAAACCCGTGGTCAAAAATGAAAAGACGTTGAGTCGTCCCAGGTCATTTTGTTTTAGTAACCAAAACCACAGCACAAATACCAACGACGTTCCGAATAAACTCAAAGACAACAAGGTAGCTATAAATGTCGTTGACCAGTTTATATCATGACTATTTTCGGTTAACACCGCCACTGCCAACAAAGGGATGCTACCGATGAATAATTGCCAACCCATAGCGCTAGGTACATCTACCTGACCGGCCAAGCGCTTTAGTGCAACATTACCAATGGCAACGCCGATAGCACTCAATATTATATACATAATACCGATTGCATACGATATCCCCTTATTATCGATATCCCCCACGCCAATAAGTACGATACCCAAAAACCCGATCAGAATACCCGCGATACCACGTCGCCCCAGTCGCTCACTTAGTACAAAATAAGCAATTATAAGCGCTATTATGGGTTGTGTATTGGCTAATACGGTTGCGAGCCCCGGTGTCACTAGCCCACCCGCGAGATACATCCCATAAAACCCTACACTGGTAGTGGTCAAACCAATACCAATCAACAACAACCAAACATGCGCACCACGTGGCCGAGGCCGCCGCAGCAACCAACAGGGTATTAATAGACTCATGCCGGCGATGAACGCACGCAAAGCAGCATAATAGAGTGGCGGTGATTCTTCCAGGCCCCAAGAAATCAAGGGAAAGCAAATCGCCCACAAAAACATGACAAGAATCACTATCGATACCACAAACACGGAACTTTTTTCCGAGGCAAGTAGCGAGTCGGGTTGTACCGATGAATTATTCGTCACTGAAAATTTCGATCATGTTCTCTAACCTATTTATTTTTCGAAAATATGCGATCAATAATAATTAGCTTTGATTGCATTGTATCAGAATCACGATTATTGGCCACTATACACTGAAGGCATCCCTTTAGAATAGAATCCGAGAGGTGCGTTAACATCAAAGTTTAGTCTGTCAACATGGTCTTCCAGTCGTTCGCGATAGCGTACTCGTTTTGGCAGGTCGTACAACGCTCTGCACAGCTCGGTCCGGCGACAAAACTATGGGCACAACTTACACATTTACGTAGGCTACGCTGCATCACGCGTCGTGCTGGCGCGTGCAATTCTGCCGCATCCTCGGTTGTGGAACACGCTATCGCATTTTCGGGACAAAGCCGTATACACAAATCACAGTCTGTGCATAAACGCAATTGAAAATCGATAGAAACCGTTGTCTGCGTCTGATGAGCGGTCAGGGCCCCGGTGGGACAGTATTGGGTGCAAGAGAGACATCCACTACAGCGCTCACTGAATATCCGGGAACGCCAGGGAAATTGCCGCTCTCGCCATGGCAGAGACCCAGCTCGCTCGGCCAGTAACTGCTGATAGGCGGATGGACGGTAGGTAATTGCATCTTTTTCAAAAAGCGGCCAGCGCGGTGTCGCCGCCTGCGATGTTGGTATTTTGTCTGCGATCCATGCCGAGGCATCCTGGGTCACCTGCGCAGTGGCGAGACGCAGAAAGCTTCGACGGTCGAGCTGAACCTGCGGCTGTGCCGTTTCGCTCTGCGGGGATTGTGCCTGCAAAAGCTGCACAGGGGCGTGCGTGAACCATTTTTTTATAACGCTGTGCATGCGCTCTATCGCTGCGTGCGCGTCTCCTCGGACGCAGCTCGTACACTGGTGACTACCGTGTAACACTACGGTGTGCGTTCCATTTGCCGCCGCTGCAGCGAGCAAGCGGGCATCCAGCAGTTGCAGGCAGGCGACTCGATTTTGCACATCGCTGTGCTCACTCCGACTACAGTGAATGTGTAATTCGGCGATGCCCGCCACGCTCTGCAAAAACTGCTGTGGATCAAATTCGCCCAGCGTTATGGCGCCGGATGGACAGGCCGGCAGGCAGGCCCCACAGGCAGTGCAACGACCTGTATCCAGTTGTATCGCATCTGCGGTTAGTTGTAAGGCGTTCGCCGCACAGCTGTCTGCACAATGTGTGCAACTGATGTGTCTCCCTCTGAGATTTAGACACTGCATTTGGTCGATGCTTAAACCGATCTTTGC
>JBGMRO010000016.1:8165-16607 GCA_048061555.1 Thiohalomonadales bacterium
GCTAGGCCCAACAACAGTGTAGACTCAGCGCGCGCGGGGGCGGCAAGTATCATCACGGCATAAAGACCAAAACCCTTACTGACACTGAACGGAATAAATCCGAATAGAGGCCTTGGCACCCGCAAGCGTAGACCTTCCACGTTGACAAATATGTCATAGATACGCAGCTCAGAGTGAGTGGCAGGTTCGGGCTGCCCGCGCGGACGCTGTGATGCGCGGCTATCGCTCACTGTAAACCCGCCAGGTAATCGGAGATTAATTTTAAATCTTTATCACTAAGTCCCTTCGCCACATCACGCATAATCGAATGTTGGTTGCGATTGGTCGCCGTAAAGGCCTGCATTTGTGCCATCGCATAATCGGCATGCTGACCCGCCAACGCCGGAAAGATACCTTGGCCGAGACCGGTCAGGCCATGACAACGTGCGCATCTCTGTAGATACAATGTCGTTCCCATCTCCAGGTCCGCGCGCTGTTGCAATGACAACACCTTGGGCCAAACTCGGCTAGGACGCATTTTCTGTTGGCTATAATAAGCCGTCAAATCCGCCATATCCTGCTCGTCCAGCGCCGCCGCAATACCCTGCATAATGCCGCTTTTACGTACACCGGTCTGGAACGCCTTGAGCTGTAGAGTGAGGTAATTGGTATTCAAGCCGGCGATGCTCGGGAATGCCGCTAGCGCACTGTTTCCATCGATGCCATGGCAGCTGGCACAGGCAGCGGACTTCTGTCGTCCCGCTTCACTATTACCCGGCTCTGTTCCGTTCGACTTACCCTTCCATGCGACCGGAAAGGAGAGATTGTGGGTCAGGTTCTGGTGACACTGTATGCAGGTAATATCTTTTTTTTGCGCTTCTTGGTGAGGCAGAATCTCGGGTTTATATTCACCCAAGGTGCCCTTGAAGCGCTGCAAATTTTCGGCCCGATGACACTCTCGACAGCGGGCGCTATCCGTTGCGATGAATCGCGCACGCGCACGCTGCGCTAGATGCGGTCCCAACTTGGTATTGTATAAATCACGATCACGCAAAGCGAGCTGGACCATTTTCGTCCAGACTTCATTACCGAGATACATGTGAGTAAACCAACTATATACCGAGTGGGTCTGGTCATGGCAATTGATACAGCCAGGGCGCAGTTCGTTTTTGCTGCTCCCCATGGCAGAAAGCTTATATTCCTCAAACTGGACGGGGTGACACTCGGCACAGCCGATAGTGACACCTGAGGTAGGTGGCTTGGCGTTACCTTTAGGATTGAAGGCGTAGCGGGCCTCGTTATACCAGGTCTCGTGACAAGTTCCGCAGGTACCTGGTGTCTGAAATACGGAGACTACGCCGTATACGGGCAGGATACCGATCTTGCCGGCAGCGAAGATGAACACCAGACCGCTTACACCTATCGTTATGGCGACGATGATCTTTGTTTTTCGGTGCATGCGATCAAGTGTTTCTCTCATCATGGTCGCCACGCTGAGCGCCGAGGTGACCATGACTTTCCATATTCTCAACATCGTTCTAGGCCTTCTCGGTGGATACAGCGGTACGTTGCAATGCATGCAATGCCGAGCTATCGACATTAACCGTACCGTAGGTGTCTGCGGCTTGCGCCTTCTCTACTTTTACCGGGGTAGCAGAGGCCGGACCACCGCCCTGCGGGTCGAACACCGGCACGATCAGATCCATCGGATGCACACCGAGATCCGACCACCAAAGATTGTGGGCGATGTCCTGATCTCGATTGACTGGCGCAAACTCGTGCTTCGGACCGGCCTTGCCTGCGGCCACTCCACCGATGCTCCAATGGCCGCCGTCACGGTGCATCGCGACCACCTCCGGGCGAATAGTCTGGGTAAGGTGGGCACGGGTCACCAAATAACCCACCCTGGAACTCACCCGCAACAAATCACCATCCGCTAAACCTAAGCTCGCTGCAGTCTTCGCATTGATGTGCAGGTGATTGGCCAGCGTCATCTCCACCATCACCTTATTATTGGCCGTGGCATCGCTGGCATGGTAATCGGAGGCATGCACCAACAGGGTCATTTCACCCTCAGCGACCTCGGTATCTGTAGCGACTTGCCAGTGCGGAAAGGGATCGAGATGCAACTTCACTGGCCGACCGTATTGCGGTAATACCTCTTCGCCCTGCTCATCGACGATGCGACGCAACACCGGATCCAGATAACCATAAATGGGCCATACCCCACTGTGCTTAGCCACCAGCTCCCAGCCGCCGTCCTTTTTCAGGCCCGCCACACCGTCGAGCTGTTGACCCAGCCATTCTTTGCTGTCGCTGAATTGCCAGTAGCGTGTGCGTCGACTCTCGCCACTTGCACGCACGATATCACGCAGGATCTCACGCAATTCCCTGACCTCACCCGGAGGTACCACGACCCGCTGCCTGAGACCTACCCAAGGTAGCAGGCTGCCCTCACCGCGCACCGGTTCATTGCGCTCCAACCAATGGCTCTCGGGCAATACAAGGTCCGCTAGATTCCAGGTCTCGTTGCGGAAGGTACCGATGCCAACAAACAGGCCGACCCGGTCTGGATCGCTAAGCGTGTGACGCCATAGCGCGGCGGACGGAGCAGCAAACGCCGGATTACAGTTATATCCAAAAAGCACGTCAACCGGGTATTTTTTTCCGGCCTCCAACGGGAACTGATACGCATTACGTGCCGGGTTTATTCGGCTCGGGCGTGGTGGTACGGGTTCGATAACACCTAGATCCAGGCGCCGCGGTAGACAATTCCCCCCTCGAATCTCTAGCGCACCGATCATCAGCGGCAATAACATCAAGGCCCGCTCGGTGTCGTAGCCGTTGCTATGCCCACTCGTACCCGCACCGGTGAGCACGCAACCGCGCTCGCTCTCGGCAAACTCGCGTGCGATACGTCGTATGGTCAACGCAGGTACACCGCTAATTTCGGCCGCATACTCTAGCGTATAGGGCTCTAACTCTTGCGTCAGGGAAGCAATACGTAGGTTGCTAAGACGTTCGATGGCGGCCTCGTTCGCCCAGCCCTGTGCTAATAAGTAACGGCTCATCGCCAACGCCACCACCCCGTCCGTGCCAGGTCGGACCTGCACCCACTCGTCTGAAAGTCCGGCAGTCTTCGAGCAACGCGGATCGAAGCTGACGATGCGGGCACGGCGGAAGAACCTACCATCGAGGGCCTCTGCGGCATAGTCCGGCTGACTAACCAGAAAGTTGCTACCGAAATTGAGAATATAATGGCTATGCGCGAGGTCGGGGATCGAGTCTCCCTCCTCCCACACCGAACGCAAGCCGGCACGCCGATTCCTGTGGTCGTCTAGCTCGATCACCGTATTTGATCCTAGTGAATGTAAAAATCGGTCCCACACACCACCACTGGTATCTTTGCCTCGCAACAGCGCAATCGACTCTGCTGGACTATTGTTGATCGCAACTGCGATCTCTTCGAGTGCCTGTTGCCAGGAAATCGGCTGCCATTGCCCGGAACCCCGCGCACCTACGCGCTTGAGCGGTTGCATCAAGCGGTCACTATCTGTTAGCTGTAACCAAGAACAGGCATCTGCGGCACTCACCCGACCCCGGCTGCGGTTGGATTCGGTCACGCCAGATATCTCGACCACTTGCTTGCCGGGCTTGCCCGTCAACAGGTTCACCGTGGTTGGGTCGTCCTCTACCCAGGCCTCCACCGGATTGTCGTGCAGAGGCAGAGGGGAACATGAGAATATCCGCGCCCGTGGTTGACGCTTAATAAAATTGTAGGACTGGTCGCCGAGTGCCACCTCCATGGCGGCGGCCTTTTTCTTAAAACCGAGCGCGCTCGTCACGGCAACCGCCACCTGTAAAAATCGACGACGACTAATTATCATGTTTTCTGCATCTCAGTTTTTTGCATTTAACTTTCTACTTTTAACTATTCTATGTTTAGAAATGTCCCTGGTAATATTGCGCCGCCATTACCCACCAAATGCGCATGCCATAGACGCCGGTGGCGGTCATGAAGGCGGCGATGAACACACCGGTGGACGACCGGTTGAGTCGGGGAATAAGCAAGATAATCATCGGCAGGACAAGACCCCATACAATCTCCAGATAAAGGTAGGGCCAGCGAAATACGCCCAACAAGACCTCGTAGAGGATGGTACGCTCCTCGGCGGTGCCATAGTTCAGTTGCAGAAACTCGTTGCCGAGCAAAAAAAGATCGAAGAGGATGCCGAAGAGCATGAGGCGGGCCATGTCTGCTAGTAGTTCGGGCGACACCCTGGCGTTTACCGCCACCAGCATATTTCGCAGCCACACAGTGAGTATTAGCAGTCCGATGCCAGAAACGTATGCACTGGTCAGAAACAACAGCGGTGCCACTGAAGTGTGATTGGGCACCCGCGAAGGATTCAGCTGGATCACTACGCCAGTATACCAGTGGGTAGACACGGCCAAGACCACGGCCAAAATCCCCAATCGCCGTGCCCAACGTTGATTTTCCTTGTACACAAAAAAACTGTAGAAAGCCATCGCCACGGGATAGGTCATGATGAGAAACGAACCCCACACCATTGGCGCAGACCAATGGGCGAAGATATAAAGATGAAAAAAACGATAGGGTTTACCCAGGTCGATTATCAGCAGCACCGGTACGATCAGTAGCGCCACAATGGCGGTATTCGAGGCGAAAAAAGCGATTGACTTGTATTTCTTGATGCCGAATACCCAACCCAATGAGCTAATGACAAATGAGCCTGCCGAGGCACCCACCAACCAGAAATACAAGGCGATGGGAAATCCCCAGTACGCATTTTGCATCGCATTAGCGATGACCTGTCCTTCCATCAATACAGGCCTCTGAAGAATTTCTTCGGTGCATCCGCGAAGAAGTTACCAAAATTACGCAGCCCCTGGCGCACCAGACCAAAAAACCCCATCGCATAGGCATTGATATTGCCACCCATGACACCACCCACTTCGGTATTGCTCTTAAAGGTTACGTAACGTTCACGAAGTTGGGCGCTGCGATTAAGGAAGGCGAATTCTGGATCGGCGATAGACTCGGTCAGGCCGATATAATATACCTGTGAGGCGGTACCTAGTTCGGGTC
The DNA here is from genome assembly GCA_048061555.1 of Thiohalomonadales bacterium. Taxonomy (GTDB): domain Bacteria; phylum Pseudomonadota; class Gammaproteobacteria; order SZUA-152; family SZUA-152; genus JBGMRO01. The sequence continues at coordinate 13,255 of JBGMRO010000016.1, forward strand.
GCAGGGTGAAGACCTTGTTGTCACGAACCATGTGGGCCACCTCGCTTTCGGGATCGTTGATGTCACCGAAGATGAGGGCGCCGCCTGTGCAAGAGGTCACACACAGCGGCGCTAGACCACGGGTAACACGCACCACGCAAAAATCACACTTGTCGGCCACGTTACGCGGGTTGCGTTTGTCTCGACGGTGATCGGGCAGTAGGTGCCTGGCATTATACGGGCAGGCAACCATGCAAGCACGGCAGCCGATACAGCGGTTATAACGTTGCAGCACAAAACCGTCGGGGTGCCGGAAGGTGGCTTGGGTCGGGCACACTGGTATGCAGGGTGGGTCATCACAGTGATTACACATACGCGGTAATACATAGCGTTTGGTATCCGGGAATTCCCCTATCTCGGTCTCCATCAGCCAGATGCGCCATTCACCGAGCGGTACATCGAAGTGGGTCTTGCAAGCAGCGGTGCAAGCATTACAGCCAGTACAACGCCGCAGATCGATGACCATGGCATAGCGCTTTCGGCCCGCCCGTCCTTTGCCGGGTGGTACGCCACCCATACCATATATCCGATCAGACAAAACCACCTCCATTTTGCTCAAGTAAAACCTGTGCGAACATTTAGGCTCTTCCTCTTCCCATCTATGTATGCGAAAACTATATTGTCGTGCTAAATATTGATGTACGCGATGAAATTAGGAATCTATCGATTCCAGGCCAAGGTCTTCAGTTTTGGTAAATATTCATCCACAGAATAATGCGATTATACTAGAACAGTCAACCAGTTAAACATCTTATTACCAGGCCGCTGCCATTAAGGAAATCATGAGGCAACTAACAGACCACGAATTTAGCGGATCAGATGTTTTAGCAAAAGTAATCGTAATTATTTGAGCGCACCACAAAATCAAAATATTTTTGAAAAGTGTAGTAACAAAATGTTTAGATATAAATTCACCGAAGTGATGATTCAAGTAAAATACTGGTATTCTTTGCCATATTAGATTACGCCATACTGTACCAATAAATACCATATTTTGGTGGTGTAGCTAAAAAAGCATATCTAAGCAAATCAACATGGCCCAATTCAAGCATTATATTATTCAACTGGAGTTTTTCTATCGCCTCGTTAGAAAACCGCGACCGAAATGGAGAAACTTTAAAAAATGAAGAAAATTATAATATCAGCAATATCATTCGTAGCAGCCTTTTTTGCTGTGCCGTATGGCATGGATTATTACAGAGAATATTCCGCGGTAGCTAGTGCCAATGCAGAAATCGAAGCTATCAGAGAAGAGGTTAGAATAAATAACCCTGATGAACCTGAAGTCTTGGCAGTCCAACAAGCAGCCATAGTGAAAGTAGGAGAAAACATAAATTCTAAAGGATCGAAAAAAGAGAGAATACAAACGGCTGCAAGCTCTTTTATGGGGTATTACCTAGTAAATTACAGACAACGTGCAGAGTATTGCCAAGAGCAAGGTGTAGATATTACTCCGTTCATAAATGCCTTTAAGGAAGCGCATAAAAGAGAGTATGCAGTAGCAGTAAAAGCAATATCAGCTAAACCTTCAGACCTCGACAAACTTTTTAATATACTTAAACCTCAACTTGCGAAGGTCATTGAGCAAGACATGGAGTTTATCGCTAGTAAAAATGGTGTATCTCTCGCCGGGGCGTGCCAGCTAATATCTGACAATGCCGCAGTTTTAGTTACTGAGGTGCACATATCCGTTATGCAACCCGTTGTCTACAATACCCTAATGTCAGATTTATAATGGCTTTTTAACAAGTTTAATTAACGCGGACAATTTACAACAGCGCTTTTATGAATATTCATTTCGCTAAGTTTTATGAAAAGGAACACTGCGGTAAAAAACCGATTATTAACGTCGTTAGATTCTCGATAAGTCGTCTTATGAGTATCTAAATAAAAAAAATCATAGTTATTATCGTGATGGTACTTTTATCAGGATGCAATCCTGCTGGACCGCTATTGATTAATATTTCTACGGAGAAGATATCTCGTAAACTGGATAAAGCAATACCAACATTGATGCAAGATTACGATGTGGTGGGTTTATCAGTTGTTGTGATTCGTAATGGAAAAATTTCAAATTCTAAGTCGTTTGGGTATCGCGATATCGAGTCAAAGAAAAAAGTTGATGAATATACAGTATACCGTGCAGCGTCATTAGGAAAACCTATTTTTGCCTATATCGTAGTGATGCTAGCTCAACAAGGAAAAATAGATTTAGACACTCCTTTGTACTCGTATCTTAGGGAAGAGATTGTGGCAGGCGACCCTCGATCCAAGATAATCTCGGCGAGAATGGTACTTTAGCCATACAACAGGGTTGCTTATCCCGAGGAGAAGCTGGCCGTTATTGTTATGACAAATAGTCGTAAATCATTTAAAATGGTTGTTGACATCATGGCTAAAGCTATCGGGGGTAGTTATCCCTCATATGATTGGTTCTAAAAATCTATCACGATAATCAAGGCGTGCACGGTCGTTCTAGATAGACATGAAGCCCTAATGAACTGCATTCCGGTATAAGTTATATCTCTCCAGCAGAATATTAGAAAATGATCACGTAATAGTAAGTCGTGTCCACTTTATCGGGGAAAGATCAGCTATACTCGATATCAGTTGCAACCGTTTCATTTTTTTATAGTAAGGAAAACATAATGTTACAAAAGTTTTACCGGCGAACACACTTCGGATTTACATTAGTCGAATTACTGGTCGTGGTGAGCATAGTCGGAATTATTAGCGTATTCGCCGTACCCGCCTACCTCCAACAAATTCGTAAGGCAAACCGAGCCGAGGCCAAGGCCGCATTAATGAACGGTTCGCAACTTATGGAACGTTGCTTTACCGAGTTCACTGCATATACCCATGCCAATTGTCCGACCACCGCTGATCTCGACTCGATGGGGAACAATTTTTTTACCTATACGATCGCCGCTACCACATCGACGTTTACACTAACCGCTGACGCAAATGCCGCAAAAAATCAAGATAAAGACACTGATTGTGTGCAGTTTTCGATAAGCAATACCGGTCTAAGGACAGCAAAAAATAGCTTGAATACGAATACCACGGGTAAATGTTGGTAAATGCTCGGATCCACAACAAATTACGTGCCAATCCCCTTAATATGCAAGTTTTCAGATACCTACGAATTTTTATTAATGCTTTATAATTCACCTATTAAGCCCACCCCTAACCACTTACGTATTGGAACAGAGACCTTTATACCGTTCATCTTACAGAAGTGACCGTTTGTCTATTTTTCACCCACTTTTAACCCGGTAAACCATATACTGCATGCATGTGTAATTTTCGTAGTA
>JBGMRO010000017.1:0-16412 GCA_048061555.1 Thiohalomonadales bacterium
ACGGAGCGAATTACAGTTCGCATATCCTGCGAAAAAAATCTCTTGATCTTCATCGTACAAAACCTCAGACCAGGGTTGGGTCATCGCCAGTAGGGCCCTCATATCGCATTCGATGCCCCTATTGTTGCCGTAATCCGTATTTGTTTATTATCCGGAATTTCATTAAATGACAAGACACGCAGCGTCGGTATACTGTATCGAACAAAACGAGCTAGAAGTGCTCGAATGGATGCCGCAACCAATAATATCGCAGCCTGTCCTGTGGCCTCCTGACGTTGCGTATGTTCCGCCAAGGACTTTATTAAGTTGTCCGCCAGGCCAGGTTCAAAACCAGCGGCTTGACCGGCATCACCTGATATGGACTGATGCAACATTTGTTCCAGCGTTGGATCCAGCGTCATAACAGGTAGCTCGTCTCCGATGTCGCTAATCTCCTGTACGATAGAGCGACGCAATGCGACACGCGTCGCCTCAGTCAAGACGCTTGCATCTTGACTGGTCGCTGCAAATTCCGCGATGGTCTCGGCTATCGTCCGAATATCCTTGATGGATACTCCTTCTTTTAGTAAATTTTGTAAAACTTTCAAAATAGTCCCCAAAGAAACCGTATTTGGGACTAAATTTTCAACCAATTTCGGTGCCGCCTTAGCAAGATTATCGAGTAGGTGCTGCACTTCTTCATGGCCCAATAGTTCGTCGGCATGGCCGGTCAGTAATTGGCTGAGGTGAGTCGCGACCACCGTACTCGCATCTACCACGGTGTAACCTAATGACTGTGCATTATCGACTTGTGACTTTTCGATCCACACCGCTTCTAGACCAAACGCCGGATCGATAGTCGAGACACCATCCAGTTTTCCAAATACCTGACCTGGATTGATCGCCATCTCAGAGTCGACATGTATTTCAGCCTCGCCTACGGTAACGCCCATTAAAGTTATTCGATAGGTATTAGGCGACAAATCGAGATTATCCCGTATGTGTACAGGGGCTATAAGAAAACCGAGCTCTTGAGATAATTTTTTGCGAACCCCTTTGATTCGAGTCATCAATTGCCCCCCCTGATTCTTGTCGACCATTGGAATGAGGCGATACCCCACCTCCAGACCAATCAAATCAATGGGTTTCACATCGTCCCAACTCAAATCCTTGACCTCAGGTTTCTCCTCCGTCGGGGCAGGTACTAACTCGGCGGCCGCTTGTACTTTTTTCTTCTTAGAAACATAAAATGCGCCATAACCCGCAGCGCCGGCAATGAGTAAGAAAGATACATTCGGCATGCCCGGAATAATGCCAATGAGACCAATAACGACGGCAGTTACCCCTAAAGTTTTAGGATTCGAGAATAACTGACTGAGTACTTGCTCCCCCATGTCCTGAGATGACGAAACCCTAGTGACAATCAGCCCTGCCGCCGTAGATAACAAAAGTGAAGGAATCTGGGCAACCAAACCATCGCCGATGGTCAGTAAGGTATAATTTTGCGCCGCTGCAGAAAATGACATGCCATGCTGCAGGACGCCGACCGCCAAACCGCCGATGATCGTAATAAGCAAGATTAGAATGCCTGCGACTGCATCGCCACGCACAAATTTTCCCGCGCCATCCATCGAACCATAAAAATCAGCTTCTTGTGAGACTTCTTGCCGTCTTTGTTTTGCTTCTTCTTGCCCAATAACGCCGGCATTTAAATCGGCGTCGATCGCCATTTGCTTACCCGGCATTGAATCCAATGTAAACCTAGCGCTCACCTCAGCTACCCGGGTAGCGCCCTTGGTTACCACAACAAAGTTAATGATAACCAACATAAAAAATATGACCAAACCCACTGCCGTATTACCACCGACAACAAATTCTCCAAAGGCCTGGATGACTTTACCAGCGGCATCCGTACCATTATGACCTTCCAATAATACCACCCGGGTCGACGCAATATTGAGACTTAGTCGTAATAACGTCGCAATAAGTAATACCGTGGGGAATACTGCAAACTCGAGTGGTCTACTGACGTAAATACCGGCTAGCAATATAATTAACGCCAATGAAATATTAAATGTGAACAGCAAATCCAGGATAAAAGGGGGTAAGGGCACCACCATCATCGCCAGCATTATAAGGATAAGGACGGGTGCGCCCAGACCATTTTTTGCTAATTGGCCAATTATTTTAATCAGGTTACTCACGGTCATCCTCCCTAAGATCATCAGGGACCGGTATATCGGTTAATGGGTTTGGTCTTTCTCCACCACCTGCTTGGTACTGCTTCAATTGATAGATGTATGCCAGTACCTGCGCTACAGCAAGATATAAACCAGCAGGTATCTCTTTTCCCAAATCCGAGTGATAATATAAGGATCGTGCCAATACAGGGGCTTCCAGAACGGGTACTTCATTGGCCGACGCAATGCGACGAATCTGCAAGGCAATGAGATCTTTACCTATAGCCACCACGATCGGCGCGGAATTATTAATCTGGTCATAACGCAGCGCGACAGCAAAATGGGTAGGATTCGTTATCACGACATCTGCTGTGGGTACGTCTTCCATCATACGACGCTGTGCGATCTCTCGTTGCATCGACTTGACTTTACCCTTCATCTCGGGGTTACCATCTGACTCTTTGTTTTCATCCTTAATTTCTTGTTTTGTCATTCGCTGTTGTTTATTGAAATTCCACATCTGAAAAGGAACATCGATGACCGACACAAGGATGAGTGTGCTACTCAATATCAAAAATATCCAGATCAACTCTGATCCCAATATGGCGATGGCCTGCTGTACAGGTATGTTTGACAATGCGGCGAATTCTGGGAATTTTTGCAGTAGTAGAAAATAACCAATCGTGGAAACAAGTACGAACTTTGCTAAGGCCTTCAGCAACTCAACAATGCCATTCCATGATAATATTTTTTTTGATCCCTTTATAGGATCCAATTTTTCGGGTTTAAATTGGAATGCCTTAGCACTGAAGGCCCAACCTCCAAGTGCGGCGGGCGCTAGAAGGGCCACTATGGTAAGCACCACAAACAACGGTAATACGGCGATGAGTGCAGACTCAATCGCGGTAGTAATATGTGTGGCTAAACCTTCCGAATTAAAAATAAACTCGCGGTCAAATACGAAATGCATCCTCAATATCTGCTTGAGATCATCGATTAGGGCCTCACCTAAAAGCAACATAGAAATTCCCGCTACCAATAGTGAAATTAACGTCGTTAATTCACGCGAGCGAGGGACCTGACCTTCTTGCCTGGCATCCAGTAATTTTTTCGCCGTTGGTTCTTCTGTTTTTTCTTGACCACTGCTACCGGATTCAGCCATTTTATTTCTCGCTCAACATATTTCGCACGACCTCAATCGCGAACTCAAGCTGATGAGTCAAGTGTGGCAAAATTATATTGACGGTAAGTAAAATGACAAAAAAACCCATTACTAGAGTGATAGGAAAACCAATGGCGAAAATATTAAACTGGGGTGCCGACCTCGTCACAACGGCAAAGGTAAAATTGATCAACAGGATGGCAGCCACCGCAGGCAGCGCGACACTCAGTCCACCGATAAACATCTGGCTACTCCAATCTATTAGATGCCAAATTCCACCACGCGAAAATGAGTCGATTTTTATCGGTAACAATTGAAAACTTTCAATGAGTAATCGAATGAAGGCGATATGACCATTTAGTGCAAAGAATAATAATGTCACCATAATTACGTAAAATTGGCTGATCACGGGTACCTGTGTACCCGACTGTGGGTCGATCATTTGCGCAAAACCCAAACCCATTTGATACGCAATTATTTGCCCGCCGATGATAAACATCGTAAATACCAACTGGAATACCAGGCCCATCGCTGCGCCAATAATAATTTGATGGAGGGTAATCAATGCCGCGTCTGCACTTAATAACGGCACCGGCTCCATGGGTGCAATAAGTGGCACGATCATCATTGTGAGAACCAATGCAAAACCAAGTTTTGCACGCACCGGTATCGTTCTCGATCCAAATATGGGTGCCGCCGTGATAAATGCCGTGATTCTAAACAATGTCCATAGATAGGTGCCTATAAACGTTTCAATCTGATCATAGGTGATTGTCATCGCGGCCCATTTCCATAATCACAGGCCACTAACTACCTAGTACCGAAGGTATATCCAGGATCATTTTTTTAGTAAATGAAACCAGTAACTTTAACATCCACGGACCGGCAATCAGTAATGTGGTAAAGGTAATAAATAATTTCGGAATAAAACTAAGCGTTTGTTCATTTATTTGTGTCGCCGCTTGAAACATGCTCACTAATAAACCCACAGCCAAGGCGGGCAGCAGCATGACTGCCGTCAATAACAAGGCGATTTGAATTGATTGCTGCGCAAGGCTCAGTACGAATTCCGGTGTCATGCAATAACCTTTTCTTTAACTTTACGAATAAAAACTGGAAGCTAGAGTACCCATAATGAGTGCCCAACCATCTACCAAAACAAATAACATTATCTTAAAGGGCAGAGAGATAATCATTGGTGATAACATCATCATGCCCATTGCCATCAGGACACTGGCGACCACCAAATCAATGACTAAAAATGGGATAAAAATCATAAAGCCAATCTGATAGGCCGTCTTAAGTTCACTGGTGACAAATGCCGGCATGAGTACAGAAAAATCGATATCATCTAAGGACTGGACCGGCTCGGCACCAGAGATATCCATAAACATCTCCAAATCGGTCTCTCTTATTTGGTTCATCATAAAACTTCTCAGAGGTGTCTTCGCCTTGTTAAAAGCTTCCGCAATTTCGATTTTCTCACCGAGATAGGGTTCGACCGCATCCGTATAGATTTTGTTGAATACTGGAGCCATCACAAAAAAGGTCAAAAATAGAGATAACCCCACTAGTATTTGTGCCGAAGGGGCCTGAGGCATTCCTATTGCTTGACGCACTATGGACAATACAATAATGATTCGCGTAAACGACGTCAGCATCATTAACGCGGCGGGTAACAGCGTCAAAACGGTCATTAATGCTAAGACCTGTAATGACAAGGTAAAGGTTTGTGAACCTCCAGGTCCTTGCACGACGGAGACTGCAGGTAGACCTAAAGATGCAGATAGAACTTCTGGAGTAAAAAATAATAGAAGCAACAGTATCAATAGTGGGCGCATTATTTCGCCTTCAATATTGATGTAAATTTTTCATAAAAACTATTATCTGGCCCAGACAACTCCGTTTCGTATGGGATCGGTTCATTGAGTTCATAAAGCTTTTCTATTCGCCCGGAAGTCACACCCAGTAGTAACTGCTTGTCCCCGACTTGGACTAATACCAAACGTTCACGTGTCCCTATATGTAAGCCGCCTACTATTTTCAGGTGACCCTTAGACGCAATTTGCGTTCTTCCAAAACGACGCACAAACCACGCTATTCCACCGATGAGAAGCAGAATCCCTAATAACCCGAAGGTCACATCAATAATTTTGGGTACGACATCAACATCACGTTTAAGTGCTGCCGTTGAGGATGCAGTGATTGGTTTACTATCACTGCTTGATAATACAATATTTGAATTACGGGTACTGTTTGTCGAATTATCCGGCGATAAGTCCAATTCAGCAATGAGTGGCGAGCAGACAAAAAACAACAAACAAAATAGCCAGGATTTCATTTTAGCTTCTTAATACGTTCGGCGGCGCTGATAACGTCCGTCAAACGAATACCATATTTTTCATTGACGACGACGACTTCAGCATGTGCTATTAAGGTTCCATTAACCAACACATCTAGGGGTTCGCCTGCCAACCTATCAAGTTCCACTACGGAACCTTGATTCAGTTTTAGTAGATTTCGAATACTAATCTTGGTATTTCCGACTTCTAATGAAATGGTAACGGGAATATCGAGGATAACATCTAAACTCGCATCTTCTACGGTGATTTCTTCACCTCCACCCGGTTCAAGATTATTTAAATCCGCCTTCTGCGGTTGCACACTGTCCGTATTGGCAGGATCATCGGCGACATTATCACTAGGTTGTGCTGACTCTACCGCTTCTTGCTCTGCCAATGCTGATTCCCAATCGTCCGCAGCTGCTGTACCTTCACCGTCATTCATATGCTTACTTACCACCCATAGTACGAAGTTTTCTAGTTGGATAGGTTATAGGTTCAGTGATCTTAATCGCCTGATTTCCCTTCGAGTCACCATATACCCCTCGCAATACGGGGACACCCCCGGCACATAAGGTCGCGGTCTCCGGCATATCGAACGGAATGACATCACCCGCTTTAACCTTGACTAAGTCACCCAAAGAAATATTTATCTCCGCTAGTTTTCCCGTTAACGGAACTTGTGATTGCTCTATTTCATCCCGCAGGGCATTTATCCAACGCTCATCGGTATCCCCAACATCACTTTGCACACCCGCATCGAGGACCTCACGTATAGGCTCCAACATTGAATATGGCATGGTGATGTGAAAATCGCCGCCACCGCCTTCTAATTCCACATGAAATACCGTAACCACGACAACTTCAGTGGGGCTAACGATATTCGCGAATTGTGGATTGACTTCGGAATTGATATATTCAAATTTGACATCAGTAACTGGCTCCCATGCCTCTTGAAGATTTAGAAAGGCTTGCTCCAGAATTAATTGAATAATTCTATGTTCAGTGGGCGTGAACTCTCGCCCTTCAATTTTGGTATGAAATCGGCCATCACCGCCAAAATAACTATCGACAATCGTAAATACGAACTTTGGATCCAAGACAAATAAAGCCGTTCCCCGCAGTGGGTGAACCCGGACCATATTCAGACTGGTCGGTACAAACAAGCTATGCACATATTCTGAAAACTTCAGCATCTGTACGCCACCGACTGCAATTTCGGCACTACGTCGCAGCAAATTGAATAAGCTTATGCGAAATAGTCGAGCATATCTTTCGTTAATCATCTCCAGGGTGGGCATGCGCCCGCGAACGATTCTATCCTGACTCGAAAAGTCATAGGAAATGGGTCCCGAATCATCACCAGAGCCATCATCTTCAGTAGATACATCATCATTCGATACACCATGTAATAAGGCATCGATTTCTTCTTGTGAGAGTAAGTCATTGACGGACATTTTAGTTTAAAAGTTCCTATTATCTAATCGAAAAGTCTTCACTAATAGCTATAGCGGAAACGTTTTATTGCATAACGATACTGGTAAAATACACCGCCTCAATACCCGGATCTCCGGTTTCTTCTTCTAGTATTTCTTGTACGACCGCTAAAGCCTCTTCACGTAATGCCTCTTTGCCTTCCAAGGTACTGATAGATTCGTAAGTTTGGCTACTAAACAAGAGTACTAAATTGTTTCGAATTGCCGGCAAATGATTTTCGATCTGTCCAGGTACGTCAGGGTTCCGAGTCATAGCTTCCATAGTAATTTGTAAAAATCGAGCCTTGGCGGTATCGGTAAAATTGACTACAAATGCGGGTTCAATCGGGATATACACCGCAGGCCCTGCCGGTTCCTCTGTGTCGTCCTCATCCGCCTCTTCGTCCTCATGCCCCCCACCGCCGATGACGCCGGCGGCAAACAACCCACCCACCGTGCCCGCTATCAGCAAAAGCACCACGCTTATAATTATGATCAGTTTTTTTGACGAACCAGACGCACTCGATTCTGATTCCGCGTCATCTTCTGCTTCAGCCATGTCTTAACGTTCCTAATTAAAATAATGAAACTGATTTTGCAATTGGCATGCCACTGAAGTGTGGATTATTTAACCAACTGAAACAGTAAGTTAATGACCTAGTGGGTTCTACTGCCAATAATTTGACCGTAATTACGAATTAAGCTGCAAATATCTATCGACATTGATCGCTTTTTTCGAAAAGCCGATAGGAAACATCAGAAAGCAAATCTCGATGGCGACGGCGTGCTGATATTTTAAGAATTGGAACTGGCCTAATAGAATTAAAAATCCATTATTGGGTGTACCTATTTAGATAGCAAAATGGCTGTTCTAAGGCTAAAATTCGGCATTTTATGTGATAGTTTTTTCGTTATTTCAACAGCTTAGTCTGATCCAACCCCGAACAAGCCCGCGTGTTTTAACTAGACATCCGAGATAACATGAGTGACACTGCGATCCCTTAATACCGGAATTATCCGCAGGAGATCAGCTTGTCCACTCTAAGTCGTATTGTCGTTTTTTTCTTAATATCAGTTTTTACTGTTACTTTTAGTCATGCATTCGAGTACTTGCAGCCCCTGCCCAACAAGCCCTTAGTCCCAAAAGACAATCCGCTAAGCCAAGCAAAAATTTTGTTGGGTAAATGGCTTTTTTACCAGACTGGACTATCAAAAAATAAAAAATTGAGTTGCAATCATTGCCATAATTTACTTGCGGCCGGCTCAGACGGATTGCCCTTTTCGCGGGGGCACGACGGTAAACTCACCAAACGATCCACACCCGCCCTATGGAATATTGGTTTGCAAACCGTACTGAATTGGGATGGTAGATATAAAACACTAGAAGAGCAGGCAGAGGCCCATATTAAAGATCCGGACATTATGGCGATGAGCGATGATATTGTAATGTCTAGGTTTGCCAATAATAAGGAATTTGTGACCTTATTTAAGTCTGCCTCCCCCAATGTAAACGTCAACATCAAGAGTCTTGCACTTGCGTTAGCGAGTTTTCAACGCTCTCTGTTGGCCCCAAATAGCCCATTTGATTTATATATACAGGGCGATAAGACTGCTTTGAGCGATCTAGCCATACGCGGAATGAAGACGTTCAATCAAGCAGGATGCTTGGCCTGCCATTTTGGGGTTAATTTCGCTGGTCCCGCACCTGGTCCAGCGATGGACATCGGAGATGGCTTTTATGAATTGTTTCCGACCGCGAGGGGATCAAGCTATGAAAAACAATACAAACTGCTAGACGATAAAGGACGATACGAGTTTTCCAAGGACCTTGGGGAAATCTATATGTGGCGAGTGCCCTCGCTCAGAAATATCGCACTGTCACCGCCTTATTTCCATAACGGATCCGCAAAAACACTGCGTGAAGCCATTATGGTCATGGCAAAAGTACAATTTAAAATCGATTTGTCTGAGACCCAAATTGACGAGCTTAGTGCTTTTTTACGTAGCTTGACCGGTCAGCGTCCCCGCATACTGAATGTAAAATAATTTAGGCTGATGGTTTAATTTTTCCCAAATGCGACTAATTTTTTGGGGATGGCACTGAGTGATAAAACATTATCGACACAACCACGTTTAACCGCCTCTCCCGGCATACCCCAAACGATACTACTTGCCTCGTCTTGTGCGATGGTAATCAAGTTCGATTGTTTCATTTCTTCCATCCCTAAGGCACCGTCATCTCCCATACCCGTCAATAACACGCCTATTGCATTTTTACCGACGTTTTGAGCGACGGAACGAAACAGAACGTCTACGGAAGGACGATGACGATTTACGGTGGGACCATTATTCAAGCGGCAAACAAACTTGTTACCCTTTGCTTCTACCAATAAATGTTCGTTTCCCGGTGCTATGTACACGTGACCAGGAAGAATCAGTTGCCCGTCTTCCGCTTGGCATACCGTCATCGCCGAAATCGAATCCATGCGCATGGAGAATGGTTTGCTAAATGCCTCAGGTATGTGTTGTGTTATAACCACACCTGGACAGTCTGCGGGTAAGACCTCAAGTATTGATTTTATGGCCTCGGTTCCCCCGGTCGACGCACCTATTGCGATTAGCTTGTCCGTGGTACGAAATTTTCGCTGTCGATGCGTATGCTTTTGCAGGATCGCATCGGCAGAATTTTTTGAATTAACGTTAAGTTCCACTCTATTGCGTGGCCTTAATTTCGAGTCTGCTGCAATCCTGACTTTTTCGATAATCTCGGCGGCGTATTCATCCAGTGCATGGGCCAATTCGATTTTTGGTTTCGTGACGAAGTCGATAGCGCCATTTTCTAACGCCTCCAGCGTAAAATCTGTCCCCGACTCGGTCGGTGATGACACCATCACTACAGGCAGCGGATGCACCTTCATAATATTACTTAAAAAAGAAACTCCGCCCATACGAGGCATTTCTACATCTAAGGTCAAGACATCCGGATTCAGCGACCTAATTTTTTCTCGAACAATATAGGGATCATTGGCTGCACCTACGACTTCAATGCCCGGTGCCCGATTAAGAATCTTAGTCAAGATCCTACATACTTGGGCCGAGTCATCAACAATTAATACCCTTATATTACGCATAGTCATCTCTGTGCGATTAATGCAGCTTTAGGGGTCCTTTTAGACCCAACACTTTCACCGCATGTTTGAATTTTTCAGAGGGTTCCTTCCATTCTACATCGATTCCGTTATCGTCTGCATCCTTAATTAGCGCACAGAGCAATTGTAAGACAGAAGTGTCTAAGCGTTCCACAGCGCTTGCCTCAATGACCATAATTGGACCCGACAGGTGCTCCTGCCATTGATCATGTAACTTACCTACATCGGAAATACTATTAACGGTACTGAGTACGATCATTTTACCACCACCGGTAGTCGTTTTTTCCAAATCTTTTTCTAGCTCGTCTTCACTCTCGGTCACTAATTGCTCGTCCAAGGTAGAATCGTCGATGATCTCGCCTGCTGAGCCATTTTCATTGGGCAGACCCTTCCTGCTTTCTTCTTCGAATATTTCTGTTGTTTTAGATTTTTTTAAACCTTGCTTTTTTTTCATTCTAAAGACCTATTTATTCAACATACCGCCAGTATTAGTCATACGCAACTACACGACCTATCGAAACAGAAAAAAGCCGACTTGGCGGCAAAAGACCTGATAGTAATCCAAATACTTTGTAAGCTTACAACCAAATTTGCTGATTCTTCCTTAGATAGTAACGGCTGCCAGAATCAACTCTTGAATGCTTTTCAATGCAGCAAGGTGGAAAAACTATCCATTTACGAATTGAGGATATACAGAGTACCAAACTAATGAGTTTATACAGCGATGTGAATCTCAAGGCATATGTGCGAATTGATTGAAATTACGCTCGAGCAAAAATAACGGCAGGGTTTATGGTGATTTTATGGGGGCAAATTTAGATAAATCTGAGATGTTAAACTTTGTTACTAGACACATCAAAGCCTATAGATTGGCTGCATACTGAATAATGGGTTCCATCGACCCCTCGGTATCGATATACAAATTGGCTAACTCAATCCAATCGTTGACCGTGGTCTTTAAAATCACCAAGTTGCCTAGAGCCGTAATATTACTTTGGATTTTTTTCAGCTCAGTCATAGATGCTTGCGCCGCCAGGGCTGCAATAATCGTTTTAATTTCATCTGCTTCGAGAGAAATCTTGAAATTGTCGGTACGTTTATCCCCGACGAGCGTAGCGGGTTTCGGTAGTATGGCGCTATTCATTATATTTTGCAGGGTCAGTGCGATACTCGGATTACTGCGTCGTATCAGCCTAAAGGAATGCTCGATTGCCGCACGTGAAAACACATCAGGTCGTTCGCATAGCCTATTGTATTCGTTTAATTCTTGCCGATTTATGAGTGTGGGTACACTTTTCATTTAAGATCTCTTTATCAGTCGATGGACACTAGTGAGTCGCGAAAGCAGAAAATGTTACGCTGTTGTCCACACTATCGTCCACCGTAGAGATTTCTTTAATCGTCGTTCCTATTGACAAATTTCTGTCTGTACATAAAAATTCAAGCAAAATAATCTACTGTGCCCAAACCCGCTATGGTGGATTGTACCAACTCGGCGGTATTCTCTATTATCGCGCTCGTGTCCTCTTCCGAACCGCCAACATTTTGATATTGAGGTGGTGCTTGTCTATCGTTGCCAGAATTTCGCTGTCCAATATCGACGTTATTCAGATTCAACCCTTGTTCCTGTAACATCTCACGTAATCTGGGTAGGGCTGCATCTAGGGCATCTTTGAGAGCTCCCTGTTGTACATTAAAACCGATATTAACTTGCTGGTCTTGATTTAGCGTAATAAATACATCTAACGGTCCTAAATTTTTGGGATTAATATGAAATTGTGCCTGTTGTATATTGTTTTGCACTAGCATATGCAGTTTATTACCTAACTCTTCCCCCCACCGACTATCCATTGTTTGACCCACGAGTTGGTAAAAACCCTTCGGCACCACACTATCGGTAGTCGTTTGTTGTGGTGCAGTTAGACCCACCGGTAGATCAAATACCAAGCGGCTAGTGAGTGTATCGATTTTAGGGTCAAGCGCCAATAAATTTGGTGATTTCTGTTCGAATAAATTATAAGAATCGGTGACGTTTCCACGACCCTCCGAGCCCGAATTTAGTTGGCTCGAAACGTCTGCATTCGTATATTGCTGGCCGGGAGAGAGGGCATTACGTTTACTGTCGAGCGACAATACTTCATGTTTAATTTTCTCATAGTCGACATTAACTACCGGTCGATTGTCATCGACATTGATGCCTGCGAGTTCTTTGACAATAGTATGTTCATTGCTGGTTGCCACGGGTGACAGTGGTCGAGCCAGGGTATTCGCTTCCGTTGTGGCACGCGATTGCAGCAACGGGGACTCTATTTGTATCGCGATCTGCGCCGTAGGGTTTAGCGGTGACTGCGTCGTTTGGGTTACCGCTTCTACATCGAGACTGGTTAGTAGTTGCGAGCTAGAATTGGCCGGCCCGGAGGCGCCTTGCAGGTTATCCGGTAAGCTGCCAATGGTGACAGTCGTCACCTCACGACCTAGCGCTGGTATTGCTAGTGAAATGTTTTCGCCCAAATCAGGAGGGGATTCTAATTCGTGCACTGAATCTAACGGTGAAACTTCACCGAACGCGTCATTGCTGGCAGACGGCAGAAGATCATCATTCATGACACTAGACGGCAATATGCTGCCGTGCGTGGCTTCTACAGAAGCCGGTGATACTAGTAATGCGTTTGGCGGCCGCGTTGAATTTTCACCATTTAGCGCTGTGATATTTCTGGTGTCTATGGGAGGTTTTTCGGCGGATTTTTGCAGCCCTGTTTCTGGATAGTTTGCTTGTGCAAAAAACTCCTTAAACGCCTGTTTTTCTGTTGGATTTTCAGATAGCGACGTCAATAAAGCCGGGCCTGTGTTTACCCCCGTAAAACTGGCTGAAGTATCCAAATTGATGAGATCACTGCTCATAGACTGCTGGCACCTAAAAATACACTAGTGCCACTAAAATTGCAGATCCTATGCCAAACTAAACCGCCCGTTGACATCAGGCTTTAAGACAGGAAAATTATTTATTCCTGGTAGCACGATGCAGGCCTAAACCTAGCTCATCAATTTCTTTTTGTGCTATTTTTTCATCAAGTTGACCTTCAGTCTCACGAAAACGAGCAGTCACTGAATCGAGCATTTTCAGTTTAGTGCGCATTCCCTGCCAATTCGTAAATTTTTGTGCAACAAGCTGTTCCGATGAAAAAATAATCTGTTTCTGCTCTGTTATGGCCTTCGCTAGATTGTCCAAAAAAACTCGAAATCCCTGCATCCGGTCGGCCGACATTACGTTTCGTCCATCCTGCGAAAATTTTTGCAAATATTCAGTTCGGTATGTCACTAATTCTTCTAACCGTAATACTTTTATGCCCAAATCATTTCTAGCCGCACCCAGATCCATGGCGGCTTTGCGTTCGCGGTGTAATGCGATTTGCAGTACTGGGCGCATGCGCTCTGATTTTCTCATTGTTGACAATCCGTTTTTTATAGAGACCAAGGCTATTCAGAAACCAAAGTTATATAGAGGCCAAGGCTATACCGAGACCAAGGCTATCCTGGACTTTTTTTCCTGGTATAAGGGACTCAGTATTCTCGGTTTTCCGATATAAAAACCTTGCACAAAATCAACACCTATTTGTTTAAGTTTATCCAAACTTTCTTGAGAATCAACATATTCCGCCACTGTTTGTTTACCCATGGCGTGGGCAACATCATGCATCGAACGCACCATGGTATACTGTAGCGTCTCTGTACTAATATTACGCACAAACGAGCCATCAATTTTAACAAAATCTACGGGTAAGTCCTTGAGATAGGCAAAGGAGGAATAGCCGACACCAAAATCATCCAATGCTGTTTTGCAGCCCAAAATTCTTAGCCGTTTAAGAAATTCTACCGCCGAACTCATATTCGCAATAGCGACGTTTTCTGTAATTTCAAAAGTTACCGCGGTGGGTTTCACACCATGCTGCTCCAATGCCGAGGTAATCGTATTAAACATAGTGCGGTCATCTAGAGACTTTGCAGACAAATTTATGGCAAAATGGCAATTTGGGTTTTGTGCCCGCATTTTTGCCAACATGGCGATTGCTCTCCTAACGACCCACCGGTCAATCGACCTGATAAACCCAAAACGTTCAGCAGCGGGTAAGAATCCGGCGGGTAAAATGTCTTTCCCATCATCCCCTCGCATGCGTAATAAAATTTCATAACGATCGATATAATTGGTCATGGTTTCCGCAATGGGTTGCCCAAGCAGTACAAACTTATCATTATCGATTGCATTTTTGATTAATGTTGCCCAGCCCATATCTTCAGACATTTCGGTGACGCTTCTTCTATCGTCACTTTCGTAAACATGAATACGATTTCGGCCCGAACGCTTGGCGATATGACAGGCAATATCGGCCTGTGCCAAAAGATCTTCTTTGGGCAGTGTTTCCTGGCCAAACAATGACAGACCGATCGTGCAACCTATATTGACAACTTTACCATCGTATTTAAATACATAATCAGATAGTAATTTTCGGTGAGCTTCAGCAGCCGCGATAACTTGAGTTCGCTTCGCTCCGTAAATAAGAATGGCAAACTCATCCCCACCCAATCGCGCCAATAAATCACTTTTTCTATTGCGATGAGTAAACATTCGAGTTACTTCGACTAACAATTGGTCTCCTGCCATATGTCCGAGAGTATCGTTTACAAACTTGAAGTTATCTAGATCAATATAAAGTAAGGCGAAATCACCCCGTACACCTCGCTTTATATTTTCCACAACCCGGTCCAATTCCGTCATAAAGTACTCACGATTGTATAGGCCGGTTAACGAATCGTGTTCCGCCATCGTTCGCAAATTCTCCATGAGCGCCACTCGTTCACTGATATCTTGCACTATGGCAATAAAAAGTTGTTTACCATTCACCCAAAGGTCATTGGTATTAATAGATATGGGAAAACCATTGCCATCTCTATGTACCGCCGATACCACCACCTCATTAATTTGGTTTTTTGATATAGGTGAAAGACAAAAATCAAAAAAATCTGCATGCATGCGACTTTCCGAAAGTCGAATAATTTCCCTTGAATGTGATCCTATTGCTTCGTCCGAGCTGTACCCAAATAGTAATTGCGCGGCACAATTGAAAGTTTCGATAACACCTTCCGCATCAATGGTAATGATCCCTTCACCGGCGTTGTCCAGTATAGACTGGAGTCTAGTTTGACGTGACCTCACTTGTTCCTGCATATCGTGAAAGGAAGCAACCAATACTTGGGTTTCTTGTGTTTGATACTTAGTCAAGACAGGCTTGTAGGTTTTCTCTTTTGCTTCCGCGGTTAGCGCCTTAGAAATTTCGACAATAGGTCTGCGAATGATAAATTCTAGAATCAAAAAAACGGCCAATAATGACAATACAATGAATGTCGCGAAAATTAGAATAATCTCACTCAGATAGTCAGAAATTTGCATTTGTTTATTGATATTTTCTTCTGACAGACCGTCTAGACCCTTTTCAAATTGATTGACCCAATTCCAAATATTGGCAAAAGCGGGTCGGATTCGATGGCTAAAAAAGGGTACATCTGCGCGCCAGTTATCGGAGGCATAAATGACAGCCGCCTGCTTAAAATCTCTCTCGTATCTTTTTGTGGACGCAATAATTTGATGTACTGCGGTGGATTGTTGAAAACCGAGCAATTCCTTTTTATCGTATTTTAATAGTTCGGCAAGTATCTCCTGCACTCGTTCTACATAGAGTCGCCTATTTTTATCGTTTTCTTGCATCCCCTTTGCCGGTTGACCAAAAATTCCGGAACGATTCGCGACATAAACTCGTACCGCGCCTATTTGTTGCGCCCAGACATAACGTAATTCGCGCAAATGAGCCAATATTTCGGTTTGTTTCGGTTCGTTATGCAGGTCTCTTCCTTCTAATATTGCTTGTTCGATTGCGGCCTTTATTTCGGCGTTATTGGGTTGTAATTTTTCCAACAAAATGGGCGCAGCAGGGAAACGTGTTTCAACCTTTTCAAGGATCGACAGTAATTCTAAGGCCTCAGTTTCTAGTTCGGCGATGGCATTATTTAGCGATTTCGCTGTGTCTAATAAAAATTGACTCTTACGAACAACATCATGGTGGGGTAATAGA
>JBGMRO010000018.1:0-6623 GCA_048061555.1 Thiohalomonadales bacterium
CAAACGAGGATATTTCTCCAAGATTGACTGCTCTAATGCATCCATGCATTCGCAGCATAAGGCCATCCATGGCCAAAAGGCGTACCGATTTTTTAAAGCGCAGCATATTAGTGTTTCTTAATCTATGTTTTTACAGATTTAGAAAGACTTATCTTAAGATATTAATATGTGAGCATTTAAAAAATCGGCACAACGAAGATATTGGTGAAATAGGCCGTTTGTGGATGGACACTAGTTAAAACTCGAATGTCCCGTTTTAACTTATTAACAAGAGTAATTGCTGTAAAAATTTATTTGTAATTCCAACTATCATCACTTGGTACATTGACGACTATGCGTAATTATTATGGCTTAACACTCTTTCTTTTATTATTGTTCCCTGCAAGCCTATTTGCTGCGACACAGTTTATCTCCGATAAAATTTATATGGATACCTATGCGCAGCCCGATGAAAAATCTGAGATCGCTTTTTCTATATTGTCTGGCACGGCTATCGAACTTATCCGTGTCGAAGGCGAATATAGCAACATCAAGAATCGAGCAGGCGAGACCGGCTGGATCAGGAATAAGTTCCTGAGCACCGAAAAACCGGCGCAGATTGCCTATTTGCAGACCCGAAAAAAATATGATGCTGCATTAGTGAAAATACGAAAACTCCAATCTACACAGGGCAAATCAAAGGACAGCGCCAAGACCTTGAAGGCTCTTAACAAGACACGGAAAAAACTTGCGGCCTTAACGGAAGAACATGTTGAATTAGAAAAATCCTTGAGTGTACGCACAGATTCCCTAAATAAATCTATCGGCGCGATAAATGTACTGACCGAACAAATCCATGAACTCAAGGAAATAAACTCCGGTGGTACAGTAACTGATGACGGCACCTTAATGCGCAATACCACACAAGCAGGGTTATTTCCCTTCTCGCCGGTATGGACTGTAGTCGCCGTTTTGTTGGCAGTCTTGTTAGCATTAGGGATTGGCTTTACGTTTGGCTGGAAAGGATTGGAACGCAAGATTAGCAAACGCCACGGCGGTGTAAACATATACTAATCCCGCGTTAATTTACCATAATGCTACGATGAAGTAATAATATTACGATGAAGTATAAAGACCTGCGCGATTTTATCTACCAACTGGAACAACAAGGACAACTAAAACGTATCCAGCAATCGGTAGATCCAAGATTGGAAATTACGGAAATTTGTGTTCGAACCTTACGCAAAGAGGGGCCCGCACTATTATTCGAGAACCCTAAGGGAAGTGACACCCCCTTGTTAGCAAACTTGTTTGGGACACCGCAACGTGTCGCACAGGGTATGGGCGCCGACTCTGTCTCCGCCTTACGTGATATCGGTAAATTATTAGCCACCTTAAAGGAGCCTGAACCCCCTAAAGGCGTCAAGGATGCGTGGGACAAATTGCCATTGTTCAGACAGGTGCTCAACATGGCGCCTAAAAAAATAAAGAATGCGCCTTGTCAGGCCGAGGTATTCGAAGGCGACGAAGTAGACTTAGGCACACTGCCGATTCAAACTTGTTGGCCAGAGGATATCGGCCCGTTGATCACCTGGGCCTTGGTAACGACCCGCGGCCCGCTCAAACAACGCCAGAATATGGGTATCTATCGGCAGCAGGTCATCGAAAAAAACAAGGTCATCATGCGTTGGCTGTCACACCGAGGCGGCGCGCTGGACTATAAAGATTGGTGTAAAACACACCCGGATACGCCCTTTCCGATCGCGGTTAGTTTGGGTGCCGACCCAGCGACGATACTCGCGGCGGTGACCCCTATACCCGATACCTTATCCGAATACGCCTTTGCGGGTCTATTGCGTGGCAGTAAGACCGAATTAGTCAAGTGCATAGGCTCCAATTTAGAAGTACCCGCATCTGCCGAGATTGTACTGGAAGGGCATATCTACCCAGGGGAAGAAGCCGACGAGGGGCCGTTTGGCGACCACACCGGCTATTACAACGAAGTAGAACGATTCCCGGTGTTTACCATCGAACGTATCACACAACGCAACAGTCCGATTTATCACAGTACTTATACCGGACGACCACCCGATGAACCTGCAGTATTGGGTGTGGCCCTAAACGAGGTATTCATACCCCTTCTACAAAAGCAATTTCCGGAAATTTCCGATTTTTACCTGCCGCCCGAAGGTTGTTCATACCGTGTCGCTATCGTCAGTATACGCAAGCAATATCCGGGGCACGCAAAACGCATCATGATGGGAGTATGGTCTTTTTTACGCCAATTCATGTACACTAAATTTGTCATTATCGTCGATGATGACATCAATACACGCGACTGGAAAGACGTCATTTGGGCCATGACCACCCGTATGGACCCGGTACGCGACAGCACTATGATCGAAAATACACCCATCGATTATCTAGACTTCGCCTCGCCGGTATCCGGTTTGGGTTCAAAAATAGGCCTGGATGCCACCAATAAATGGCCAGGTGAGACTCAGAGAGAATGGGGCAGACCCATCAGTATGGATCGTGCAATAATCCAACATGTCGACGAGTTGTGGCCCAGCTTGGGTATTTTTGATAACTAAACAGGCTCGGCGTGCTATCATGTATACCCAAAGCGTCTAAGATTTAGGCTTTATTGCCGTCCTATTTCGTCCATAGCTTCGTTGAAATTCCTTGCAATAGGCCGACTATTACGCGTCATTTCGCCTCGCTATGGATAAAATATGACAGGCATTAAATACCTAAATCTCAAACGCTTTGGGTATAGATAACGTATATCGTTATATCTACCTGAATAACAAACAAAACCCCCAGCAGGACGAAATATCGAGAGGAGACGTGTAGATGCGTACCATCATGTTGTTAAATGCGAAGGGTGGCTGTGGTAAGAGCACCTTGGCGACTAACCTAGCTAGCTACTATGCATCACAGGAAAAAAATGTGGTACTGGTAGACTTCGACCCGCAGCAATCGAGTATGGAGTGGCTGAGTGTCCGCAGTGACTATTATAATCCCATTCTGGGCATTGACGGCCTAAGCGAACAGGTACGGGTATCCAAAAAAACCGATGTCATACTCTTCGATATTCCGTCTGTCACCCACGGAAAAGATCTGTCTGCCTATGTACGTAAGGTCGATACTATTCTGATCCCTGTTTTACCTTCACCCATGGATATTCGCGCCGTCACTCGTTTTGTCGGTGAACTCAACGATATTAAAAAGGTGCAGCAACACAACGTCAAATTGGCCGTGATCGCGAATCGAGCCAAGGAAAATACCGTGGTTTATCATACCCTGGTGGAATTTCTAGAAGGTTTAAAAATACCCTATATCGCCACCCTGCGAGATACCCAGAACTATATACGCGCCGCCGACCGAGGTGTTGGTATCTTCGAAATGGCACCTTCGGCCGTCGCGCAAGACATCGAGCAATGGAAACCGATAATTAAGTGGTTGAATAGCAAGCGTAGCCAACCCTAAGCTAGCATCCATCCATAAACGTACTTCTCCAATCTCATCGTTTTTGGACGGACACTAATCTATCTCTTTCTTCCGAATTCACATCTTCTGTGGGCGCAACATTGGCCTGCCTATTCGTGTTATCCGCCGCCAGCGAATTGATATAGGTCGCCACAGAGGTGATCTCTTTGTCGGTCATCCGGGCGCTTATGTTCTGCATGATGCTGCGCGGATCATTGTTGCGAGTAGAGTTTCGGAAATCTCGCAAGGTCTTGGTTAAATAGTCAATTTTTTGACCCGCGAGCACGGGAAATTTAGAAGGGCCGATACCAACCCCATTGGGACCGTGACAACCACTGCACGCCGGCACACCACTATAAAGATTGCCACCCTTGTAGATTTTTCTGCCATTCGAAAGTAAATTATTCTCTACTAGCACGGCAGGACTTGCGACAATAGCTTGTTGACTAAAGTAGGCCGCGATATCGGCGATATCCTGCTCACTTAGACCGACTACCATACTCGTCATGGTTGGGTCTTGACGTTTTCCGGATTGAAAATTACGAATTTGTTTTTCGATGTAGGAGGCGTGCTGTGAGGCTAAATTGGGCCAATTATCCGCATACGAGTTACCATCGACGCCGTGACAGCCTTGACAGGTGCTGGATTTTTGCTGTCCCGCCGAGGCGTCTGCGGCAACCAGATCCGCTTGCTGCGCGTATCCGTTTTCGCTAGTCATAACGCTGCCAATAAAAAATATAACGCCCAAAAACAGGGGGTTCACTAATTGCTTGCCCGCGCGGTTTAACCTAATCACTATGCCATCTCCATACAGAACCAACTGAGCGCGGATCATAGGGTAATTTAGAGTTTACTGATATACCCGTTTAGGACAGGGTCTATAATTATTTTTTTCGGGAGCTTTCAAAAAATGCGGCTACGTCTTCCATGTCTTGCACATTTAGCGTGGAAGCCATACCGTTCATTATTGGATCTTTTCGCGTACCCGCTTTAAAGGCCTTTAATTGCTTTACAATATATTGTGCATGCTGGCCCGCTAAGACCGGGTAGGTGGGATTGGTGCTTTGACCTCCCTTTCCGTGACAAATTTGACAAGCGCGAGCTTTTTTCGAACCGGCTTTTTTACTACCTTTTGCCATAATGGAACTTGAATAGCTGGCGATAAAAATCGACAACAGCACTATCGATAGGCTGCGAATAACCACACGCCCAATTTCCCTATAAAATATATGGTACATAAAGGGTTTACTCCGATCTGCGCATGTTCTTTTTATTATTGGTTTTTCCAAACATGGCGCTAATGATTTCAAACTATATGGGCCGCATGATCCTAAGCCTCTGCCAGCCCTCAATCATTTTATAATTGCGTTATGATAATTTACTGCCCTGATTAACCATAGACAACACTTGCATAAATTCCAGTTTTCTAAGAATTTTTCCATGAAATTATAAAATATTCATGAATTCTTTCATGCGCAGATATCATTAAAAATACGCGATATTGTTATTAGCGTTAAGAGGATTACCACTACATTGCCCATTTCGGGTATATTCTATCCCATTTGAGGTAATGAAATCTCAACATTGCGGAATATTTAACTCATTCTAAGTCGAAACTCTGGGAAGGCCATGTCAGGAAAGTACCAAAAAGTAAATTTTTTGTTTAGTGTCAGCAAGTTAACTCAGTTACCTGAAGATAGCGGTTTTGAAATCGCCTTTGCGGGTCGGTCAAATGCAGGTAAATCTAGTGCTATCAATACCTTAACTAATCAACGCAGCCTCGCAAGGACGAGTAAAACACCAGGTTGTACGCAATTAATTAATTTTTTTGAAGTCGACAGTGAACGCCGCATAGTGGACCTTCCCGGCTATGGTTACGCGAAGGTATCGCGTTCCGTGCAAAAAGGCTGGCAGAAAACGATGGAGGCCTATTTATCACAACGACAATGTCTGGCCGGATTAGTATTAGTTATGGATATTCGGCACCCGCTAAGAGAATTTGATCTCGACATGCTGAACTGGTGCAATACTTGTGAATTACCGGCGCATATCCTGCTCACAAAGTCCGACAAACTAAAATACGGTGCCGCCAAAGCCAGTCTGCATAAAGTCAACAATGTACTTCAGGAGACCTACCCATTGACGAGCCTACAGCTCTATTCTTCGTTAAAAAAGACCGGTGTCGAACAGCTCGTAACCTGTCTAAACGGCTGGTTCGATTTACAATAAACGGGTGCGGTTTATAATAACTCAAGTTTCGGAGTTCAGTGGCTCGTTAATACTGTACTACCCTGCAATAGGGTGGATAAGCGAAGCGCATCCACCAATGGCCAACATGGTTGAACTCTTGAACTCTGATACTTGAGATAATTAACTGGGGGTAATAAAAAAAAGGCCCCGGCGGCATTAAAAGGGGTATTGAGCACCGGGGCATCTATATACTGTCCAACCTGGGGAGGGCCGAACTGGTTAATAACCCGCCAGGGAGGAGAGGCGGGTGAGTAGTCTACATCTACCACTCAAATACTCAGACGCGTGTTTTTTGAATAAGTTCGACAATAATAAAATAATTGTCATTTTTCTCTAAATTACTACTAATCTGGCTCAATTAAACCACTAACATTATGGTTATTGTAAAGTATTAGCACAATAAGTGTGAATAACAGCCATTAATTCAAGATTAGGCATCATAAGAACAATTCTTAGCCAATTTAGACAAATTACATGGCTTGCCAACTACGACTGCGACTCTGTATGCTGTGTGGCTCTAAGTAGAAATAGAACATTGAACTATAATTTAGCAGAGATCAATTTGGCAAAGATCGCACTCGCATCCGATTGGCGATAAGTTTTCTACTCACTTACCTGCGGTCTTAGCTAATAATTCATATTGGGAGTTATCGAAATGTCGGAAAAGAAACCTAACTTTGGTCTAGTCCTAGCCGCGTCTATTATCGGCGTAGTCAGCCTGCCTGTCGCGGCCTTCGTGAGCATCACACTAGGCATTATTATGATGATATTGCCCGTATTCATGACCTACGCAGCCAGCAAATAACGCTAGTTTCGGAGTTCAAAAATTTTACAATGCTGATCATTGGTGGATGCGGTTCGCTTATCCACCCTACATTTGCCACATCGACGATCCCGTAGGG
>JBGMRO010000018.1:6633-16279 GCA_048061555.1 Thiohalomonadales bacterium
GCCAGCAAATAGGCCTTCGCTGATAAGATAGCGCTGTCGCAGACTGCGGTAACACTCTACCGCTTACCGCAGTCCGATCTCTAGCCTACGCTGCACACTAATTCTAGAACCACTGAACCAAGGTGGTATTACCTTATTCTTATCCCAGTTTCTGAATCTCATCCACTGCCCGGTTGATGTCATCGACACTATCTATCAAATCCTGAATTTCGTGATCAGAAAAACTCTCTAGACAAATATCCTTGTTAGATATCCAACGCAACGCCACCGCACTGATATTGTCGCTCCTCGGGTAGGCATTTGATTCTGCCTGACCCGCCAGCACATCGAGACAATGATGCATATTGGGCTGACTAAAACCGCGTTTGATATCTCGTTTGTCGAGCTGCCCCCAAAAACCGTCTGAACACAGTAGCAAAACATCATGTGGACGCAATGTCACCACATCAGAGATGCTCGGCCGTGGCCAACTATTGCGAGCCCCCATACATTGCGTGACTAAATTTCGTGTCGGGTGGCTGCTTTTTTCCGCTTCGGTAATTTTCCCTAATTGGTACAAACGTTCCACACTGGAGTGATCCACAGTTTGTTCAAGAATGACCTCTTCGCGGATAATATAGACTCGACTATCACCCACGTGTGCCCATATCGCATCACCATTTTGTATAAAACATAAAACCAGGGTCGTCTTCGGCTCTATTTCTGGCGCATGATCCAGACCCGCTTGAATAATCTCTGCCTGACATTGAACCACAATGTTGCGTAGAAACTGTGGTGCATCGACAATGGGAAATTTACGCTTATTAAACGCCACGGCGGCGGCTTGGCAGGCGACTTCCGCTGCAATTTCACCGCCTTTATGACCACCCATTCCGTCCGCCATGACCAACAATACCGAGTTTTTACCCTCGATGACGTCGAAACGATCCTGATTCATATGTCGATTTCCCAAGCGACTAGCTGTTGCGACACTATATTTCACTGGTTCATGCTCCGTTTAATCCTAGATTCATCTGATGAATTTAGGTTAATCTCCACCCCAACGTAAATTACCGACCAATCGTGTCAGCACGCCATGCTGCGCCATACCTTCTTCATTGTTTAGTATTGCAGTAAACTCATCGATGCTCTGTGGACGCAATTCTGGGTCGACCTCCATCGCACGATCAATGGCCTCTAATAATGCCGGCGAGTATTTACGCTTAAAGGCCTCCGCAGCGGGTCGTAAGGTGTCATCCTTATGACGTTCTCTACTACAGAGTGGTGTTCTGGCATCAATACACGAGCGCATTGTCGCCCCGAGCGCATATATGTCTGTCCAGGGACCGATATAACCACGATTGTTATGCTGCTCTATGGGTGAGAAGCCGTGTGTAACGACCTGTACGCTTTTATCTTGTCGAGATTGACTCATCTCGTGAACCGCACCAAAATCCAACAGCAGCGGGTCACCTCCGTTTTGCAAATGAATATTTCCGGGTTTGATGTCCAAATGTAGCAGGCCCGCTTGATGAACTACCGCAAGCCCTTCACACAGCGGCGGAAATATGGTGCGCAGAAAGTTCTCGCTCAGATTGCCCTGGTGTTGGCGTATGTAGACCTCCAGGTTTTTACCTGGTTTATACTCCATCACCATATAGACGGTGCCATTGGCATTAAAAAAATTTATGACCGAAACGATATTGGGGTGTTTCAAGGTCGCGAGGGTCTTGGCCTCCTGAAAAAAAAGTTTTCTGCCTTCCTGAAATTGTTCGACTAATTTGGGCTTAAGCGGGGCCACACGATGATCGCGCAGACGTTTTGCCAGGCGATTCGGTAGGTACTCTTTTATAACTACCGGTATTTGAGTGACGGTATCAATCGCAAAATAGACAATACTAAACCCGCCGCAGCTCAAGGTCTTACCTATTTTATACTGCTCCAACAGACTGCCACTAGGAAGTTCGTTTACGATATCAGTCATGAATCTAAGAATGTTATAATGTCCATATATCTAAAATTTTGATAATCCTAAATTAAGGCCCACACATGATAAAAAGCATGACCGCCTTCGCACGGCAAACGATAGAGACTGAAATAGGTCAGCTCACCTGGGAAATAAGATCGGTCAATCACCGATATTCTGAAGTAAGTTTACGTATTGCCGATGATTTTCGTAGCTTGGAGCCAAAAATTCGTGAACAAGTAACCAAGATGATAAAACGCGGCAAACTAGACCTAAATTTGCGGCTGCAAAATACACAGCAAGACAGTAACAATGGTTTGTTACTAGATAAACACTTGGTACAACATTTGGCCGCCGCAGCTGCTGAGTTGGGAAATTATATTGATAAACCACAACCATTGAGCGTCGCTGATTTGTTACGCTGGCCAGGGATATTTAAAACCGCTGATACGGATACCGAAAAATTGCAGCAGCAGGCGCTAGCGCTATTGCAGCAAACCCTTCAGGAGCTAGTCAGTACGCGCCAGCGCGAAGGTGCTCAAATGCAAAAAGTCATTGCGGCACGTTGCACCTCAATCCGTCATCTGATCGTCGAGCTCAAAGAAATTTTGCCAGAGATAATCACGACTATACGGCAACGTGTACAGAGCAAACTCGAAGAATACGCGGTCGAAGTAGACCCGGGCAGATTGGAGCAGGAGATCGTCATTATGGCCAATCGCGCTGACGTAGCTGAGGAAATTGACCGCTTAGATGCACATATCATCGAAATAGAGCGGGTATTGCAGCAAGATCAGCCGGTAGGCAGGCGACTGGATTTTCTTATGCAGGAACTGAATCGTGAGGCCAATACCTTAGGTTCTAAATCTATCAGTACCACGATGTCACAAAGTTCGGTGGAACTTAAAGTCCTCATCGAACAAATGCGCGAACAGATACAAAATATCGAATAACTTATTGGAAAACGACAGTGACCGCAAAATCTGCCGCCAGCGATGGCCAGCTGTATATCATATCCGCACCCTCAGGTGCTGGAAAAACGAGCCTTATCAAGGCTTTACTTAATATCGATGGGACTGTTAGCCTGTCGGTATCGCATACCACGCGGCAACCACGCCCCGCAGAGAAAGATGGCAGTGACTATCATTTTGTCAGCCAACAATCCTTTGAGGAACTGGTTCGCAATAATGCCTTTATCGAGCATGCCAAGGTGTTCGAAAATTACTACGGCACCGCGGTTAGCAGTGTCTCAGACGCCCTCACAAGCGGTAACGATCTAATATTGGAAATTGATTGGCAGGGTGCCAATCAAGTCAGGAAAAGCTTTCCAGAGGCCTTAGGTATATTTATCCTACCGCCGTCCAGGCAGGCCCTGCAACAACGACTATCAGACCGTGCGCAGGATGACGAAAAAACCATCAGAAACCGCATGGCTGCAGCGATCTCTGAAATGTCTCACTATCACGAATTTGATTATTTGATTATCAATGACGACTTCGACTCGGCCCTGGCCGAATTGCAAGCCATCCTGATTAGTCGACGACTACTGCAGGCACGAAAAACATACCAGCAAAAAACTTTATTAGCACAGCTCATCGGTTGATCACTTCGGCCGTATCGAGTAGAATCTGCTGCCGGGTAAAAAATAGCGAAAAAACTATTTTTCCCATTTTTTGTTGGGATGTACTACTATCCTAGATGGGTAAAACCATTGACTGTATCCAATAAATTGTGTAGAAATTAAGGGGAAGTGAAGAATGGCTCGTGTTACCGTTGAAGACTGTATTGGAAGTGGCTTAAACAGATTTGAGCTGGTCCTGCTAGCAAGTAAACGCGCCCGACAAATCAGTTATGGGAAAGAACCCCTAGTTGAGTGGCAAGGCGACAAATGTACCGTTGTGGCCTTACGGGAAATCGCCGCAGGTAAAGTCAGCTATGATGTGATCGAGCAATTAAATGCCGAACCCGAGGAAGAGACAGAAGTCTCTGACGGTTTTGAAACAAAGGCTGTGCTGTAAGTAATAAGAAGCTACATCTTTACACTGATATCTTTGTACTGATAATTTTAATCCAGCGTAAATTTGTTTCTATATTTTTCCACGGGTGTCCCGTTAACGAGTGGCTTCTGTTGCAGAGATCTAAGCTTCCAAGCGCAGACTAAAACCAACGGACTTGGCATCGGTGTCATCCAATAATGACACGCACGAATATGGCATGCCCCTCTTTTTGGGTACAACCATGACCGCTTACGCACATCCATGGTGTTTCGCAGCATTAGTACGTCATGTACAAAAAGCTCGACTGCCGAGAGAAATTGCGAAGCAAGAGAAGACACCCTAGGGTACGTCCATGCGACAAACGGTCATTATTGGATCACGCCGACCCCATATCCTCCTTGAGCCACTCGATTTTAGAAGTTAATGGGAGGGATGCTAGTGATATTTTGTAAAAACGCCTTCAGTGGTACTCCAAATTCTTATAACAACGATAACAAGGGACTAAATTCCATTTACGGATTTACTTTTTTTAATCTTGTTAACAGGACTCGCAATCGTTTCGACCCCGCCCTGCCTTGTAGAATTGCCCGCAGCACCACGTCGTCGGAGGTCGCGTGTTTCTAATCGATGATCTTTGTACCCTGCTGGAAGGTGAATACAGCGAGGAACAAATACAAAACGTTAGCCGAGCGTACGCATTTGGGGCCGAGGCACACAAAGACCAAACCCGTGTTAGCGGCGAACCCTACATTTATCACCCACTGGCAGTCGCCAGAATATTGGCTGAAATGCGCATGGACGTCAACAGCATTATTGCGGCGATACTGCATGATGTTATTGAGGATACCGGCACCGCCAAAGAACACCTTACCGCCGAGTTCGGCATAGAAATCGCCGACTTGGTCGACGGGGTTAGCAAACTTACCCAAGTTAAATTCGAGACACGTATTGAGGCACAGGCGGAAAATTTTCAGAAAATGATTCTGGCGATGGTCCAGGATATCCGTGTCATTCTGATTAAGCTAGCCGATCGAATGCACAATATGCGCACACTCGGTGTAATGCCCCCAGAGAAAATTCGCCGTATCGCCAAGGAGACCTTGGAGATCTACGTACCTATTGCCCACCGTCTAGGCATGAATACGTTTCGGCTAGAGTTAGAAGATTTGGGTTTTAGATCCCTGTATCCGATGCGGGCTAAGATACTGGAATCGGCTGTACTCAAGGCGCGTGGCAATCGCAAGGAAATCCTCGACAAGATTACCGCAACCATTCAAGAGCGGATGTCCGAGGAGGGTCTAGACGCACCCGTTTCTGGTCGTGAAAAGCACCTTTATAGCGTTTACGAAAAAATGAAGACAAAGCGTCTTTCTTTCTCTGAGGTGTTTGACATGTATGCATTTCGCATCATTGTCGATCGTCCAGACACCTGTTATCGCGTATTGGGTATCGTACATCATCTATTTAAACCGGTACCCGGAAAATTCAAAGACTATATTGCGATCCCTAAAGCAAACGGTTATCAGTCTCTACACACTATATTGTTTGGTCCATTCGGCGTGCTCATTGAAGTGCAAATTCGCACCGAAGATATGGAAAAAGTAGCCAATGAAGGCATTGCCGCACATTGGTTATATAAGACCGGGGACAGTAATCCCCGTTATAGTCCTGCACAAGAGTGGGTCCGAGGCCTGGCAGAGATGCAACTCAACGCCGGTGACTCCCTAGAATTTCTAGAGAGTGTCAAGATCGATCTATTTCCCGATGAAGTCTATGTATTCAGTCCTCAAGGTGAGATCAAGACCCTACCCCGCGGCAGCACCATTGTCGATTTTGCCTACGCGGTACATACTGACTTGGGTAACTCTTGTGTCGCAGGCAAGATTGACCGACATTTAGCACCTTTACGCACAGAATTACTCAATGGTCAAACCGTGGAGATCATATCTTCGCCCGGCGCAAAACCTAACCCGGTGTGGTTAGATTTTGTTGTATCTGCCAAGGCACGTGGCAATATCCGCCATTTTCTTAAACAATTAAAACGCGACGAGGCAGTGGCGTTAGGGCGACGTATGTTGGACAAGGCATTAGCAAGCTTTTCGGCCAATATCGAAGATCTATCCTCAAAAAGAAGCCAGGAAATCTTGGACCACTACAAAATTAGTGAATTCGACAACTTACTCGAACAAATTAGCCTCGGTAATCACACGCCGATGCTGATTGCCCAGCAATTTTGTTCCACTGATATAAAACTTAGTGGACTGCCCCGTCATAGCGGTATCCGCCGTGCATTTAATCGCTACGCACCCGGTTGGATGCGTGGTCAACAGCGAATGCCTCCCTTACATATACGCGGCACTGAAGGCTCGGTGGTTAGTTATGCTCGCTGTTGCAAACCTATCCCTGGCGACCCTATTTTGGGATTTCTTAGCGTGGGGCGAGGCATTGTGATCCATGTCGAAAATTGCAAAAATGTAAGAGAATTTCGAAATCGACCTGAAAAGTGGGTCGATGTAAAATGGAGCACCGGACAAGATGCGGTTTTTCTTGTCGACATACGTGTCGATACCGTAAATCGTCGCGGTGTACTTGCCACTGTCGCCGCTACAATAGCCGACCAAGGTGCCAATATTGAGGCTGTCAATATCGAGGACCGTGATAGCAAGTATTCATCGATGACGTTTACTATTACTGTTATCGATCGCAAACATTTGGCCAACATTATTCGTCGGGTGCGCATCATAGAGCATGTCGCCAAAATTACCCGTAATAGAAATTAATAGGTAATTAACTTACACAGCCTGTTTAGCTGACACCATCACAGCAAAACGAAGACTAGGAGTTCCACGGATATGACAAAAACAGTAATAAATACAGATTTAGCACCTAAAGCCATCGGTACCTATTCACAAGCGGTAAAATGTGGCAATACGGTATACCTTTCCGGGCAAATCCCGCTCATCCCGGGAGAAATGACCATGCTTGAAGGCGATATTTCCCTGCAAATTAAGCGCGTCTTCGATAACCTGAAAGCGGTCTGCGAAGCTGCGGGTGGTACACTCGCAAACATTGTAAAACTGAATATTTTCTTAACGGATCTCGGTCATTTTGCTACGGTAAACACGGTGATGACCGATTATTTCGAGCAACCCTATCCCGCACGTGCTGTTGTGGGTGTTGCGAGTTTACCCAAAGACGCGCAAATCGAAATGGACGCTATTCTTGTCTTAGACTAAATGGGTCTTAGACTAAATGGGTCGTAGACTGAATTGAATACACACGCATGTCGTTAACCGCTGATACACCCGTAGAACACCTCAAGGGCGTCGGCCCTCGTGTCGCTGAGCGTCTGGCCGGATTGCATATCTATACCCTGCAAGACATGTTATTTCACCTGCCGCTGCGTTATCAAGACCGTAGTCGTGTTTTCCCCCTCGGTGCTCTACACCACGGTATGGAAGTGGTCGTGCAGGGTGAAATATTGTTGACCGAGATAAAATACGCTAAACGACGTATGTTATTGGTAAAGATAGCTGACCAGACCGGCAGCCTTTTACTACGTTTCTTCCATTTTAGCCAGTCTCAACTCAATAATCTCTCCATCGGTCGGCAGATTCGATGCTTTGGTGAAGCTAGAGCTTTTAACAGCAATGTCGAAATGGCGCACCCTGAATACGAATTCGTCAGCGACAATGCCTCACTCGATACGCCTGCGTATTTAACGCCTATTTACTCTCTATGCGAAGGTTTAAGCCAAATTAGCTTTCGAAAATTATTTGATCAATTAGTTATCGACCACCGCCAATTGCGCATCGTATTACCCGAATACATGGACCAGACCCTGTTACAAGATATCGGTATTGATAATTTAAGTGAGGCAATCGCCTATTGCCATAAACCGCCTTCGGATACCGCCGTAGAACACATGAATAATGGTGACCACCCGGTACAGGAACGTTTGGCGTTTGAAGAATTGTTATCGCAACACTTGAGTCTAAAACAAATTCGCCATCGACACCGGCGACATCTAGCGCCTAGTTTTACCTCTGAACCTGCATTACAACAACGTTTTATTGCTAATCTACCCTACACTTTAACGGCTGCACAATTACGTGTATACACTGAAATCCAGCACGACTTAAAGCAGTCCGTTCCGACTATGCGGCTAATTCAAGGCGATGTCGGTTCAGGAAAAACAGTCGTCGCTGCCCTAGCCGCCGTGCAAGCTATCGATGCAGGTTTTCAAGTATTGATCATGGCGCCTACGGAAATATTGGCCGAGCAACACTTGCATACATTTACGTCATGGTTCCAAGCCTTAGATCTGCAATGCGGTTTACTTACCGGCAAGCTCGGTAAAAAACAACGTACACAAATTATGTCCACGATCGAGTCTGGCAGCACCCACTTAGTCGTGGGTACACATGCATTATTCCAGGATCACATTGAATTTAATAACGTCGGTTTGATTATTATCGATGAACAACACCGCTTTGGCGTACATCAACGGCTGGCACTGCGTAACAAAGGCCTGACGTCCCTAAATCGCCAGAATGGAGTAAGGCACCCACACCAAATTATCATGACCGCCACACCTATCCCACGTACATTGATGATGACGGCCTATGCCGACCTCGACTGTTCCATTATTGACGAGCTACCGCCTGGCCGTAAACCCATCGAAACGGTGGTAATCGCACAGAGTCGACGTGTACAGGTATTAGAACGAGTGCATGGAGTGTGTCGCGAAGGGCGTCAATGCTATTGGGTATGCACCTTGATCGAAGAATCCGAGGCCCTACAGTGCCAAGCCGCGCAGACCTGTGCCGAAGACCTACAGGCGTGTTTGACAAATTTGAATGTGGGTTTGGTGCATGGGCGTATGAATAGTAAGCAGAAGAGTCAGGTTATGGCTGAGTTCTCAGCGGGTGATATCGACCTATTGGTGGCCACTACCGTCATCGAAGTCGGTGTCGATGTACCCAATGCGACACTAATGATAATCGAAAATGCCGAGCGCCTTGGGCTGTCACAGCTTCATCAATTACGCGGTAGAGTAGGGCGTAGCGACCTTCAGAGCCACTGTGTACTGTTGTACAAGGCGCCTATCTCCCAACTGGCGAAGTCGAGACTCGGTGCGCTGCGGGAAAGTAACGACGGCTTTCAGATCGCTAGGGTAGACCTAGCGCTGCGTGGGCCTGGCGAGATGCTAGGCACCCGACAAACGGGTCTCGCAAAATTTCGAGTGGCGGATCTAACACGCCATCAACACTTATTATCAAGGGTCAGCGCTGCGGCAAAATACATGGAAAATCAAACACCTGAAAATATTGAACCGCTTATTCGACGCTGGGTCGGCGAACGCCAGGACTTTGTTAACGCCTAATTTAAGGTAACAGAGGTGCAGAATTCACTTTCTCAGCAGTTTGTCATAAGTCAACCTTGACTAATTCTAAATTGAAGTCTAAATATTAGTATACGATCATTACTGTTTACCTCCCTCATACGGTAATGGTTATTGGCGGTCTTTCCCCAAGACCGCTTTTTTGTGCCTGCAATTTAGCGACGAATTTTTTTCTTATCTCCAAAATGGAAATAATGATACGCTAATAGGGCGTAAAACCCATTTTTTACCCAAAGTCGGGCCTATATACCCAAAGCGTCTTAGATTTAGGGTTTATAGCGCGCCCTATTCATTCCCTGA
>JBGMRO010000019.1:0-16198 GCA_048061555.1 Thiohalomonadales bacterium
TGATCTTTTATTTCTTGATTTGAATATGCCAGAAATGGATGGTTATCAAGTCTTACAGGAAATTAAAAATCAACACCTCAACACGATCGTTATTGTCGTGTCAGGAGATATTCAACCCGAGGCACACAAACGCGTCATAATGTCTGGTGCCTTAGAGTTTATTCAAAAACCTGTCAATAAAACCACCTTAGAACATGTCCTGCTCGAAAAAGCAGTGTATGAAAAACTGACAAGTCACGAAGACATCAGCCTGTCTGAAACACAGCGAGACGCGTATACCGAGGTCATCAATATTGCGTTGGGGCAAGCCGCAGATATGTTAGCGCGTGTTTTAAACGCCTTTGTTGTAATGCCTATACCCAATGTGAATATGCTCGAAGTCAGTGAACTCTCGATGACATTGGCACATGTGTCCACACACAATAATTTTTCTGCAGTTTGCCAAGGGTTTATCGGTTCAAGTATCGCGGGTGAAGCCCTCGTTTTGTTTAGCGACTCGAGCATTGAAGATATCGCAGATTTAATGAAATTTCACGGCGAATTGACCACCCAGGTGGAGCTTGAGTTACTCATGGACATTTCGAGTATTTTAACAGGTGCATGCCTGCAAGGGATAGCCAAGCAACTGGACATTAGTTTCAGTCAAAGTCACCCCGTTATATTGGGTCGGCATATTAAAATGGAAGACTTATTTAAACGCAGCGAGACTCGATGGAAAAAAACACTAACAGTTGAGACAGAAATAAGCATTGAAGGACGCAGGATCAGTTGCCAGCTACTCTTGTTGTTTACTGAAGATTCCATCCCACAATTGAATCATTACATAGATTACTTGATAGAGAATTAATACAAACCATGGAAGACAATATCACAGAATTACACTGGCAGATGGGCATGCTACATTCCATCAATGTCGGTTTAGTCGTTATCGATATGAATTTCTGTATACAAGTCTGGAATAAATTCATGGAAAACCGCAGTGGCATACGAGCTTCACAAGCGGTCAATCAATCTATTTTGGAAATGTGTCAGGAAATCCCAGAGGAATGGTTTTTAAACAAGGTTAACTCGGTGGCCACCTTAGGCAACCAATCCTTTACGATATGGGAACAAAACCCGTATCTATTTAAGTTCAAAAATTTCCGGCCCATTACCGGTGCTGTAGAATATATGTATCAAAATACTACATTTATTCCCCTATCCTCCCCCAATGGGGAAATAGACCATGTCGGCATTATTGTGTACGACGTCACAGACATGGCGGTGAGCAAACTAGAACTCGAAGCAACAAACGCAGAATTGCAAAAACTCAGTCGCACCGATCGATTAACGCAATTAAACAACCGCGGTTATTGGGAAGAATGTTTGTCCAATGAATTTCAACGCGCCAAACGTACTACACAGCCAGTAAGCCTGATAATATTCGACATCGACCATTTTAAAAAAGTGAATGATAGCTACGGACATATGGCAGGCGACGAAGTCATACGACAAACGTCGAGGATATTACGAGAGTCGATACGAGAAACCGATATCCCGGGACGATATGGCGGCGAAGAATTTGTTGTTCTACTCATTGATACTCAGCCCAGTGATGCCTTTATACTCGCAGAAAGATTGCGTACGAAAATTGAGGACCTAAGCGTGAACTACGAGGGCCAGGAGATAAAATTCACCATTAGTTTAGGTATTTCTGCGGCGACGAGCGAGCAAGATGGCCACTTGAAATGGTTGGAATATGCAGACTCCGCCCTATATTTATCTAAAGAATCTGGGCGCAACCAAACGAGTATCCACCACACGAAGAATGCCGCCTAGATTTGTTATTCCTATCTTTTTTGACATGTGGACATTTTTTAACTCAAGTTTCGGAGTTCAAGAGTTTACCATTGCCAACCATTGGTGGATACGCTTCGCTTATCCACCCTATTGCAGAGCAGTACGGTATTAACGAGCCACTGAACTCCGAAACTTGAGTTTTTAAGCATTAGTCAGCAAGCGTAACATGCCGGTCCTTTTCGGCCGTAAAAGGCAATACCGGTAAGGCCTCTGGCTCATGCAACCAAAACCCTTGCGCAAAATCTACACCGATATCTTTCAGACATTGTAATGCTTCTGCGTCTTCGACGTATTCCGCGATGGTTTTAAGACCCATCACATGCCCTATCTCATTAATAGATTCCACCATGGCGCGATCGATGGGATCAGTGGCCATATCTCTAACAAAACTACCATCTATTTTCAAATAATCTACCGAGAGATGCTTGAGATAGGTAAATGAACTTAAGCCACTACCAAAATCATCCAGAGCAAAATAAAAACCCATATTTTTAAGTTTATTGATGATGGTACTAGCGCTGCTCATGTTACTGACCGCAGCAGTCTCGGTGACCTCAAAACATACGGTCGATGAATCTATTTTGTATTTTTTATGTTTATTTAGTACGAACCCGTAAAACGTGTCGTCGCACAAAGTATGACCGGATAGATTGATCGTCCATTTACATTTTTTATGCGGATAACTTCGCACAAAATTTTGAATATGTTCAAATGCATGCTCGACTATCCAGCGATCTAATGCCGGCATTAAATTATAGCGTTCCGCCGCAGGGATAAAGGCAGTAGGAGGAATAATTTCGCCATTGTTTTCTATACGTACAAGAATTTCGTAAAAATGATCGGCCTGCTTGGATTCAGGATCGAGCTCGCTCTCTGAATTTTTTAATGAAATAATACGTTGCTGATATAGCTTGAATTGCTCCATCTTTAGTGCCGTTCGTAAACGTGGCAACCATTGCATTTGGTCGCGACGTTCTGCGATAACTTTATCATCGGGTTGATAGATATGGATTCTATTACGACCCATCTCTTTGGCTCGGAAACATGCATTGTCCGCGGCAGTGAGTAGCTCTGCGATACCACCACTCTCTTTTGTTACTGCAACCAAGCCAAAGCTGGATGCGATACCGAAGGATTTATCGTCCCAGACAAAGCGGTAATCGTTCATTGCACGGCGTAGCTCATCGATTATCTGGTTTGCTTTATCGAGTTTGCAGTTTCGAAGCAGTACGGCAAATTCGTCGCCACCAATTCGAGCTAACGTATCCGTACGGCGGACATTTTTTTGCAGTAATTGACCTAGCTGCTTCAACAGCTCATCACCGGCTAAATGACCACAGCTATCATTGACGACCTTAAACTGGTCTAGATCTAGGTAGCACAATGCATGTTCTTCATCTGAATCTCGGGCCAAAGAAAGCGCCACATCTAATTGACGTTCGAACTCTCGTCGGTTGATCAGCTTAGTTAAGGAATCGTGTCTGGCCTGATACACCATTTGTTCCATCATATTTCGTATGGCGGTAACATTTCGAAATACAACAACCGTACCGGAAACGGAGTCATCATAATCGCGTATCGGTGCGACGGTATATTCTATTGCGTACTGCTTGTCGTCATTACGTTTTAGTGTCATTAGGGAATCGGATTCCACGGAAGCACCAAGCCGTATAGCTTGTTGTACCGGATCAACCTCGGGTGGTCTACCATGCTCATCGCGCAATTTAAAAACGCCCAATAGTGGCCGACCTTTTGCTTGCTGTTGCGAATATCCCGTCAACGTTTTTGCGACATCGTTAAGATAGTCGACACAACCATCGGCATTCGTAGTGATCACTCCGTCCCCTATTGAATGCAAAGTCACCTGCGCACGTTCCTTTTCTCGAAACAGTTTAGTCTCAGCTTGGGTCGTACGCCGTATGACTACAACCGCAACTGCTGCTGCAAATAGTATCGCGACGCCTCCGAAGAGGATACTTAATGCAAGCGCATTTAGATAAGTATTTTGCGCTTCGTTTTCCGCGTTATTATTGGCGACACGTTGCAATTGAATCAGTTCTTCCAGCAATCCCATTAACTTTGTCTGTTTTGGTAGGGACTCAAGATAGAGTAGCTGGCTCGCCATCCCAATTTGTTCTTGCAACAATAAATTTACGACCTGATCCTGGGTCTGCATCGCCTTCCTACTCGTAATAAATTCATTTTTTAATACGCGTAGCTCCGCTGAAGATAGAGACATGGTCATTAAGGTGTTGCGTGCGAGTTTGAATTCGGCAAGACGTTGTCGATACGGGAACAGCTCTTGTTTAACTTCAATTTGGTTGGACAGTAACAACATCTTATACAAACTCTGACTGCGGTCACTAATCGCATTTCTCATCGAGGTAATCAACGCCGTTTTTACGTTGTTTTCATCGACAATTACGCGCAGGCGAGATTCTATGGACCACATACCCGTCAAGCCCACTATCAAGGTCACGACTATTAATAACAGCATGACACTAAACCCAAAAATGAGTCTTCTTTTTATAACTTTGGCATACATAGCGAAAACAACAGTCGCTGACTTGTTTTAATTATTATGTGGAACACAAATGAAGGCAGGTTTTTTAATAAAGGTCTAGCTCCCACACAATCGATGGACGTGTTTGGGAAAATATGACCTACAACAATAACTTCGTTAACGATTTGCTATTACAATTCCATTAAGGGCTTTTCATTAAAACCTGCTAAGGGCTTTTCATTAAAACCCGCTAAGGGCTTTATCCTTAAACCCCGCAGAGGGTTTTCCTTCGCCAAATCGTTATCGAATTCCTACATCTAATTTCGCAGCGCTAGCGCTAATCCCTTTCTTTTTTGCAAAGGTAATACGGTCACCTTTAACATCGATTAGCACTATATTTCCTGTTGAAAAATTTCCTCTCAATATTTCTTGAGCAAGCTCATTCTCTACTTGCTGCTGGATGACACGTTTCAGTGGCCTTGCTCCAAATACGACGTCGTAACCTAATTCACCCAAAGTATCTAAGGCTATATCAGATATCTCCAAGTCCATTTGTTGTTCTTGCAAGCGTCGTCGTAGCTGTTTAATTTGCAATGCGGCAATAGTGCGAATGTGTTCTCTTCCCAAGGGATGAAACACAACCGTTTCGTCGATCCTGTTCAGAAACTCGGGCCGAAAATACTCACGCAATTCATTCATAACCGCTGACTTCATAGACTGATATTGATCTTCACCAGCCATACGTTGAATTGTATCCGACCCCAGGTTAGAAGTCATAATAATTACCGTATTTTGGAAATTTATCGTCCTTCCCTGACTATCTGTAAGCCTACCATCGTCTAAAACCTGTAGTAATATATTAAATACATCCGGATGAGCCTTTTCTATTTCATCGAATAAGATAACAGAATAGGGTTTGCGCCTAACCGCCTCCGTTAGGTAACCACCCTCGTCATAGCCAATATAACCCGGCGGCGCTCCAATGAGGCGAGCGACCGCGTGTTTTTCCATATATTCTGACATATCGATACGAATCATCGCGTCGTCGGTATCGAACAAATAATTTGCCAACGCCTTCGTCAACTCTGTTTTGCCTACCCCGGTAGGCCCCAGAAATAGAAACGAACCATTGGGGCGATACGGGTCAGACAATCCTGCGCGCGAGCGACGAATCGCATCAGACACCGCGGTAACAGCTTCACTCTGTCCTACCACCCGTTGCTGAAGTTCTTGCTCCATAGCTAACAATTTTTCTCGGTCTCCCTGCAACATTTTTGTGACAGGGATACCGGTCCATTTGGAAACGACTTCGGCGATTTCTTCTTCGGTGACTTTGTTGCGCAACAAGGTCATTTCCTGCATTTCTGCTTGTGTCGCCATATCTAATTGCTTCTCAAATTCCGGAATTTTCCCATATTGTAATTCAGACATTTTCGCTAAATCGCCTTCTCGATGCGCTCTATCTAATTCATACCTCGCATTCTCCAGGGCTTCCTTGATATGTTGTGTGCCTTGTACCGCCGCCTTCTCTGTACGCCAAATCTCATCTAAGTCGGCATATTTCCTTTCTATTTCTGCAATCTCTTTTTCTAAGTTGGTCAATCGCTGTAGAGAAGCAGAATCACTTTCTTTTTTAAGTGCTTCACGTTCAATCTTTAACTGGATCAAACGCCGTTCCAGTTTATCCATTGACTCGGGTTTCGAATCGATTTCCATACGAATGCGGCTACCCGCTTCATCAATAAGATCAATCGCCTTATCGGGTAGCTGCCGGTCACTGATATAACGGTGAGAAAGTGTGGCCGCGCTAACAATAGCGGGATCCGTTATTTCCACGCCATGATGCACTTCATAGCGTTCTTTTAGGCCGCGCAGTATAGCGACGGTATCTTCTACAGTGGGTTCTTCGACTACTATTTTTTGAAATCGCCGCTCCAGGGCGGCATCCTTTTCTATATTTTCTCGATATTCATCTAAGGTGGTTGCCCCTACACAATGCAGTTCACCACGCGCTAAGGCGGGTTTGAGCATATTGCCTGCATCCATTGCACCTTCGGCCTTACCCGCACCCACCATCGTATGTAATTCGTCAATAAACAATATGATCTGTCCTTCTTGTTTACTGAGATCATTGAGCACGGCCTTGAGTCGTTCTTCAAATTCTCCTCGAAATTTGGCGCCTGCGATCAACGCCCCCATATCCAGAGAAAGCAAGCTTTTGTTTTTCAGTCCCTCCGGGACTTCGTTGTTGATAATGCGTTGCGCCAGACCTTCAACAATCGCTGTCTTGCCGACACCGGGTTCTCCGATGAGTACGGGATTGTTCTTAGTACGCCGTTGCAAGACCTGAATGGTTCGACGTATTTCGTCGTCCCGCCCTATCACAGGGTCAAGCTTACCTTGCTCTGCCAGCTCGGTGAGGTCAATCGTATATTTTTCCAGTGATTGCCGGTTATCTTCGGCATTGGGATCATTGGCCGACTGCCCGCCGCGCACGGCATCTATGGCCGCCACAAGTTTGGATTCGCTCGCAGCCAGCTTTTTAAATATTTCGCCGATGCTGCCCTTGTCTTGAATTGCGGCAAGCACCAACATCTCACTGGTTATATACTGATCTCCGCGCTGTTGCGTCAACTTATCCGCGACATTGAGTAATTTCCCCAGATCGTTGGAAAGATGTACATCACCGGCGATCCCTTGCACCGTCGGTATTCGTTCGAGCGCGGATAGTAAAGCCTGCTGTAATTTTGATACGTTTATGCCAGCATTGGTCAACAACGGTTTAATGGAGCCCGAGCGCTGATTTAACATCGCCAATAGGACGTGTTGGGGTTCGATAAATTGATGATCCCTGCCCACCGCGTCGCTTTGCGCATCGGCCAATGACTGTTGAAATCGTGTAGTAAGTTTGTCCGAGCGCATCTTTAATTCCCTATGGGTTGTGGTTTATCAATACCCGCCTACAAAGTATATTGGGCAAGACGCGGCTAATTCAAGTTATACACAGGCGCAGATATTGGGGAAATAGACCGTTTGTGGATGGATACTAGTTCTACTTTGTTACTTTTAATTTGTTGAAAGTAAAAAGGACAATTGCGTCATGATTCGAGGTACTACGTAGCTAATTCAGGTATCGGTATTACGTATAAGCGTAGTGCAATATCGTCGGCTATGGACTGGATAACTCCAAATCCAGGCCCGCGTGAATACATCCCTGACCGCTTACGCACTATATTACTTCGTTGTTCCGTCAAGTTTTTTGTTTTGATTTGATAGTAGATGACAAAATTTTCATGAGAAGATTTAAAGTAACAAAAAAGTAGAACTAGGTAGCGCAAATCGGGGATTGCCGGAGACGCACTCAATTCGAACTATGACGATTACTTCTTTTTCTTCTTCTTTTTCTTTTTTTTCTTCTTTTTCTTTTTGCCTTTTTTGCCTTTTTTGCTACTTCCATCAGCGCCTTCTACGAGACTTGCCAGTATCTTAATGGCTCCATTGTTACCCTTAGTCGTCGCCGCCTTTAACGCGCTATTACCGAATTTAGTGACTATCTTCGGGTCGGCGCCTCGTGCTAATAAGGCCTTGATGACATCCACATTGCCATTAAATGCCGCATCGATCAACGCCGTATTGTCGGCGTTGTCCTTGGCATTCACATCTGCGCCCTCTGCCAAGAAAATATTCACTATGCGTCTATTGCCATAATAAGCCGCCCCCATGAGACCGGAGCGCCCTCCCGATGTCTTCGCGTTGACATTGGCGCCTTCGGACAACAACGCCCGTACTTCGGTTATGCGGCCCTCGGCGGCGGCCTTGATCAGAGCCCGATTAGCGCTGCTATCCAACGACGTGACATTGGCGACGGCCTGCGTAACTGGCCCCAATAGAAGGCACAGCAGTAGACCGAACCTCACTGTATTAAATTGAAAACTAACCATATTTTTCTAATTCGCGCTTCATTGATGTTCAACCTCATATATAATATCGACCGTCGCACTGGGAACTTGATGGCATGACTTGTAGAATCTGCTGATAGGCCTTACTATCTGCGCCTTGATGAGTATCGCTCACATAACGAGTGCCCCATAGAGAACGAATATGCCTGAGCTAGCTGAGATTCAAGACGTAGTCAAATTGGC
The DNA here is from genome assembly GCA_048061555.1 of Thiohalomonadales bacterium. GTDB lineage: Bacteria > Pseudomonadota > Gammaproteobacteria > SZUA-152 > SZUA-152 > JBGMRO01. The sequence goes on from JBGMRO010000019.1 coordinate 8,485, forward strand.
ACTTCGGGAAGATATCGGTGCTGGAGACCTCACCGCATCACTAATCCCGGTTAGCTCGCAATCCCTTGCCACGGTTATAAGCCGCCAAGCGGCAATTATCTGTGGCATCGATTGGTTTAACGAGGTATTCCGACAAATCGACCCCAGCATCCGCATCGATTGGCAAGTCGCCGATGGTGACGAGCTTAAAATCGATCAAATATTATGCACTTTGCAAGGAAGCAGCCGTTCACTACTGACCGCTGAGCGCAGTGCCTTGAATTTTCTGCAAACACTGTCCGGCACGGCCACCACGACCAGAGACTTTGTGGCACGCTTAGGGGGGGATAGCCAATGTATACTACTGGATACCCGTAAGACGCTACCTTGTCTAAGAAACGCGCAAAAATACGCCGTTACCTGTGGCGGTGGAACAAATCATCGACGTGGGCTTTACGATGGTATCTTATTGAAGGAGAATCACATTCTCGCGGCCGGATCGATTAAAACCGCTCTACAGCAAGCAACAGAACGTTATCCAAATATGCTTATCGAGATTGAAGTGGAGTCCTTAAGTGAACTTCAACAAGCCATCTCGGCAGGATGTAGACGAATTTTACTGGATAATATGTCATTATGTGATCTGTCTGCGGCGGTAAAGCTTAGTGCTGGACGCGCTCAGCTTGAGGCATCGGGTGGGGTCAATATAGAGACGGTTGCAGAAATCGCCTCGACCGGGGTAGATTTCATTTCGGTGGGAGAACTCAGTAAGCATATACAGGCAATAGACCTGTCGATGAGGTTCTTGACTAAATAGTGCGCATCCACAAACGGTCTATTTCTCCAATATCTGCGTTGCGCCGAATTTTTAAATGCTCACATATTGGTATATGCTGCGCTTTAAAATTTCGGCGCGCCTTTTGGCCATGGATGGCCTTATGCTGCGAATGCATGGATGCATTAGAGCAGTCGATCTTGAAGAAATTTCCTCGTTTGTGGATGGGCACTAAATAAGCTTGTCATTGCCTGTCAGGTCAATGATCAAAACATTATTAACAATTTATTTATGGTGAAAGAATATGAAAATGTATGTTGTGGGGATACTAACAATTTTATTCGTCGGCTTGAGTGCCTGTTCGGATTCAGATAAAACAAATGTCGAAAACTCTGGCGACGCTGCGACGCCAAACAAGGCCCAGCCGCAGATCGCTACCCAGACACCACCTGCAACCCCCTCGGCCCCCGGCAAACCGCCTCTAACAGGCAAGGTCATCAAGGCCATGCACGCGGGTGGATATACCTATATGCAGCTCGAAAACGAAGGTAAGCAGTTCTGGATCGCAGCGACGATGATGAACGTACAACGCAACGACCATGTTACCTGGGCAGACGCGGCGATCATGAAAAATTTCACCAGTTCCACATTACGACGCACCTTTGATGAAATATTATTTGTGAGTGCGGCTAAAGTTTTATAGTAAAAAAGTGGAAATACGGAGGGATGGTATACTCGACGTTTATTTGGTTATAGCATCCCTTTTTTCTTGTGCAACTTTTCTAAATCATTATGAAGACATCTCAACTATTACTCGCTACGCTTAAAGAAACCCCTGCCGACGCAGAAATAATCAGCCACCAGCTCATGCTGCGCGCTGGCATGGTCAGAAAATTGGCCTCTGGACTGTATACCTGGTTACCGCTGGGTCTACGGGTGTTACGCAGGGTTGAATCTATTGTGCGCCAGGAGATGGATCGTACCGGCGCACAGGAAATCCTGATGCCCACGGTACAGCCGGCCGAATTATGGATTGAAAGCGAACGTTGGGAGCAATTTGGGCCACAGTTATTACGACTTCGTGATCGGCATCAACGAGACTTTTGCCTGGGACCGACGCACGAAGAGGTGGTTACCGATCTTTTTCGACGCGAGATTCGCAGTTACAAGTCCTTGCCTATTTGCTTTTATCAAATACAGACCAAATTCCGAGACGAAGTTCGGCCCCGCTTCGGGGTGATGCGTGCCCGCGAATTTATTATGAAGGACGCCTATTCTTTTCATATCGACGACAAGTCTCTGCAACAGACCTACGCCGTCATGCATCAGGCCTATTGCAACATATTTGAGCGTTTGGGGCTCGATTACCGCCCGGTACTCGCCGATACTGGCGCCATAGGCGGCAGTGGCTCCCATGAATTCCACGTGCTGGCAGATTCTGGCGAAGATGCGATCGCCTTTAGTGACCAAAGCGACTACGCGGCCAATATCGAAAAGGCCGAGGCCATTGCACCTAGCACGCCACGACCCGCGGCTAACGCCGACATGGCGCGCATAGATACCCCGGGACAAGAGTCGATTGAACAAATTAGCGAATTTTTAAAGGTCAGCAGCCAACAAACTATCAAGACCCTATTGGTACAGGCGAGCGAGACGGCCACGCACGAGCTGGTCGCCCTGGTTATCCGTGGCGACCACGAACTCAATACCGTTAAGGCAGAAAAACTGGATTCGGTTGCGAGTCCCTTGGTTTTTGCATCTGCCGAACAAATTAAGGCCACGGTAAATTGTGAGGCAGGCTCACTCGGGCCGGTAGGCCTAGAAATAGAGATCATCTCGGATCACGCCGCCCTGCAAGTGGCTGATTTTGTGTGTGGCGCCAACATCAAAGGAAAACACCTTACCGGCGTCAATTGGGAACGTGACCTAGCAATACCTACTGCCGCCGACATTCGCAATGTCGTCGCCGGTGACCCCAGCCCCGACGGCCACGGCGTGCTCGGCATCCGTCGTGGCATCGAGGTGGGGCATATATTTCAACTCGGGACAAAATACAGCACCACAATGAAAGCAACCGTCTTGGCGGAATCCGGTAAGGCGACTGTGCCCACCATGGGCTGTTACGGCATCGGCATTAGCCGCATCGTGGCAGCCGCGATTGAGCAAAATCACGATGAGCGGGGCATAATCTGGAACGAGGCCCTGAGCCCATTTCAATGTACGCTTATTCCCATCAATATGCATAAATCTCAACGTTTGCGAGAAGCCGTCGATAAAATATACCAACAACTCGTTGATGCGGGCATCGATGTCTTGTTTGACGACCGTAAAGAACGACCCGGGATCATGTTTGCGGACGCAGAACTAATCGGCATTCCGCACCGTTTGGTACTCGGAGACCGCGGTCTGGATAGCGGTAATATTGAATATAAAGCGAGAAAAGAGCAAGATAGCCAAGATATCCCTATAGATCAGTGTGTGGCGTTAATTCTAGAGAAATTAGCGCTTCAATAAATGCTGCTCAGCTAAGATATCTTTTATATCGAAAATTAAGCCCATGAGATCTAGCCTACTTCTATTACTATTTCTACAGCTATTCGCGCTTGGACACACGTGGGCCGCGACCACTGAAAGACCCGATGCCACACTGCGATCTATCCTAAACAAGGCCATCAGCGAGTCAGACAGCTTTGAGGACAGGTTCCATGCCGAAGTTTGGTTATTGGACATGTCTAACCGCCTAAAAAGAAAAGTCAAAGATAGTCAGAAGCGACTCGACCTACTAAAAAGTATTCACTATGAGGCCAACCGTGTTGATTTACCGCCCGAACTAATCCTGGCCGTCATCGATATAGAGAGCAACTTTAATCGTTGGGCAATCTCTGTAGTCGGGGCACGCGGATTGATGCAGATCATGCCATTCTGGCTCAATGAAATCGGCACTAAGGGTGATAATCTATTTAATATCCGCACCAATCTTCGATTTGGTTGCACCATCCTAAAACATTATGTCGACAGAGAAAAAGGCGACCTATCGCGGGCCTTAGCGCGTTATAACGGCAGCCTAGGTTCAGTAAAATATCCTAATAAGGTCTTTGGACGACTTCAAAAACGCTGGTATCGGCGCTAAGGAATCTGACATTTTGCCTCGGGGTGTAACTCCCAGTAACGTACTTTACATTTTGGGCCGAATTCCAAGGTAATATATAACGAATATATCTCTAGCTGATTGGCATGTTGTGGGTCACATTTCAACTTGCGTCGATAGGTCGGCGGATAGACTTCTATACCGATTGCTTCTATTTCATCATCTGTCATGCCCTTCTTGAGCTTTTTCGCCGCTTTACAAAAGGCGATACGATTTTTCTCGTTTTGCTGCGCTTGTTTTTCTTTTGCCACACGAGCGGATTCTTCGGCCCTGACTTCCGCGGGTAACTTACAAGCGCTGATGGGTATTATTGTCACGGCCATTAGGCAGACAAGCAGACTCTTATTGATTTTAATCGATGAAGACTTATCGCAGTTATCGGTGTTCATAGTTTGTGTATCTTCGATTTAAGAGACAATAGAAAAACCGCGTCGTGGAGGTGATATCTATTGATATATTATCACAAGGGTAAGTATTCCCCCCTTTGTCTACGGGCGTAAATAAGAAGTCACGACTATTGTATCACTATGCGACTGATATAGGTTCAATGTACAATGACTCGCTATCAGGCTGGCGAGAGGGTCCACTTTAATGGTTAACATAGAAAAAACAAATAAAATCAACTTGACCTCAGAAAACATCCCTTTAAAAAATGATTACGAGGGAGAAGTTTCTGCCGCTGTTGAATATTCTATTTTGCCAGATACGGATACTGCCGTATTGTATATTCATGGTTACATGGATTATTTTTTTCAAAACCACCTAGCCGCGTATTTTATTAATCTAGGAATCAGTTTTTATGCAATTGAATTAAGAAAATACGGTTCATCGCTTAAAAAGCACCAGCACGATAATTTCTGTAAAAACATCACCGAATACGATGAGGAAATTTCTGTGGTACTTAATAAAATCAAGCAAGACGGCCATTGCAATATTATAGTAAACGGACACTCTACCGGTGGTTTAATTGCGACACATTACCTGTTACATGGCGAACATGGACACTTGATTTCAGGTATTATTTTAAACAGCCCTTTTCTTGAGTTCAACATATCGACCTTTCAAAAAACTATTTTGCCGATGGTAATCCCTTTGGCTCATTGGTTTCCCTTTTTGAAATTCACCAAATTACCTTCATTTTATACTGAGAGCCTGCACCAGGATTATAAAGGCAGATGGAATTTTAATCTTAAATATAAGCCCATTCCCTCTTTTATTACTTATTTAGGCTGGGTTAGAGCAATATTAAAGGCACAAAAAGCAGTCCAGAACCGAACGATAGAAAACATACCTTGCATTATTTTTCATTCTGATAAATCCTGCTTTGAAACCAGCTGGGATAAGCTTATGCTTAGCTCTGATGCAGTACTCAATATTGAAGACATCATCTTCTTTGGTAGAAAAATATATCCAAACGCGGACATTATTGAACTTAAAGATGCCGTGCATGATGTTGTTTTATCATCCGATGATGTTATCGAAGATTATTTTACGCAGTTATCGCAGTGGTCAAGAAAGTATTTTTTATAGGTAACTACTCAGGCAGTTACCTATATAGAATAACAGTAACTAAACGTGATTTACATTGGTAAATGACCCTTTTCATATATAAGGGAAGGTACGCAGAGATGAAGCTTTACCGGGACTGCCTGAGTAGTTACCAATTTACAACCATCCCGTTAGCGCTATGCCAATGCCGATGCTTTCCTGCTTATAATTATAGTCAATCATACTCTCACCATAACCCTTAAAGTATTGCAAATAGCCACTAAAAAATTCAGCTAGAGGAAATACCCAGTCAACTTGCACTGCACCTCGATTATCGCTGCCATCCAAGTTATTACGTACCATAGCACTAATGGTGTGATGAGCATGCGTATAGATACCGGTGAATTCAAAATTGCCCATGTAGTCTTTTATGTCTGGATTATTATCCTCTTCGATTTTTTCAGGAATGCGATACCACGGTTTAAACCCCAGGGTCCAGTCGCCCTTTTCTAGAACAAATAGGGCGTAAATACGATTCCAACTACGCGATAGTATTCCACCTCGCCCATTCGATTGATGTACGAATCCTAGGTTAAGCTTTCTATTTTTAAAACCAAAAACCTCCCAATCAGTCTTCATCGCGTAAAACAATTCAGGCTCATGGTTGGTCTCTCGAAAAGGTGCAGAATCCGTTTTATACATCTGCCAGAATGATCGATTAGTATAGGCAAAATAGAAGTCATCATCCTTGCTGAATAAATTTCTCGCTAAAGGGAATTTCACACTAATCTGAAATTTTATTTCTGTATCATCAAACTCTACCACTTCATCAGGATATTGCTCGATAAACGGGGCGGTGTTAGTTTCTTTATTTTTTGCGATAGGCAAGAAATAATTTGGTTTATGGACTGAAATTACAAATGGGTTATCAAAAGCAACTTCTTGCGAAAGCTCTCGTCGCCGTAGATTTGATTCTCTATGGATATTACGAGTATCGGTTAAGATTTTTTGGCAATGAAGCCGAATATCGCCCACTGTCTCGGTACTATCAGATTTCAATATTTTTTCTTGCATGCATTGTTCAACGCCGAGCTCGTCCCCTGATGCATGGACAGATGGTGACAATAGTATAAAGCTTATCAAAGAAAATACTGACGCATAAAACACATCAAATCTACCTTCTCGTCCATTTTTTTTATTCATCTAATTTCCTTGAGCTTGTTAGAGACCATCTATTATGGGACTTTATGACATTTTTTAACGATAATACGAGTCTGGTCATTTAATATTGTTATAGAAATTTTCTTGTATCTACTCACTCTACTGAGCGCTTTCTCGATCCCACGCACACCTGCGTGGGATCGAGTGATTCACCCGTTACAGTACTCAGGACGGATTCATGTAAACTAGGACGAGTGGTTACGTATAAAAATTTAAAAATTTCACCTAAACCATTACAATTTTTGACGTAGTTTTGCGCCTCAACAACCAACAAGCTAACACACCATAAAGTAATACCTGCATCCATAGCTGTAGCCATAAAGGCCTGAGCTGATAGAATTCCGCACCCATCTGGTTGAGCTGTAAAAAAATTTGTATACCGGGTATGGCGGGAATTAACTGAGATATTGCATACAAAGGCAACGGTAACATGGCACTCGGCCAAATAAAGCCTGCGGTAAACACAATAGGTAAAGAACTCAGTATAACCAGCATCGTGGCAAGCTCCCGCCGTGGTAAGAATTGGCTAATACAGATACCCATTAGTGTCGTCGCCAGCAAAAAAGGTATTGCCACTTGAATAAGTTGTAACGGCTGGGCCAGCCTGGTAATCCCGTAATAATCATAGCAGAACCCGAAATAATACATGGCTAAAATTAAATAGATTATCAGGAAAACGAAGGATCTGGCCGTCACCAGTTTCCAGGCGGGTACCACTAACCAGTAGCCGGTCTTGCCCGATTCACGTAATTCATTTTGTCCGCTACCCAGTAGGCCAATACCAATCAACAAGGTTTGATGTAATATTAATATGAACACCGCAGGTACGACATAATTGATATATCCCGTAGTTACATTAAACACAGGCCGTAGATTTAAAGGAATTGCGGTATGCTGTTCCTTTGCCGCGGCTAGCGCTTGCCCTTCGCTTAATAGTCGAAGAACCTTAACTTCTGCCGCCAACGTCGCCCCCGCCATCGCTAGCCCCTTTGCCACCTTCCCATAGACAAGAAAATATGATGCATCCCCTGCATACGACAAGGTGGGTTGCTTACCTAATAGCAGATCTCTATAAAAATTTTCGGGTATCACCAGCATACCCG
>JBGMRO010000020.1:0-16165 GCA_048061555.1 Thiohalomonadales bacterium
ACCTAAACTCTATTTTTATTAATTTTACGGCCAATAACCATATTTTTTATACATCATTAGTGGCTCAACACGGTTAACCGTTGTTTACATGCCGAATTTTCTTAATGTTTAGGAAGTGCATAGCAAGAACCAAATTCAGCATAAATAGTTAGCCAATTTAGACGCAAAATAGCGACAAATAGGTGGAACTAATATAGTCTGTGCTACGTCTAGTAAGGTAGGGTTAGTACAAAGATTGGGAATCTATCCTGGCGAACAACCCGATATAACAAGGCGAGATAAAAAAAATCTGCGCCGGCGGAAAAGAAGGGACCGGCGCAACCCTTTTATTGTAAAGGTAAAAGCGAAGCCAGGGAGAAGTGGCGTCGACAATCGCTTCGCTAAACCAACCCAGCGTGATGTGATCTGACAAGTAGAGCGAGCTACTTGTCAGAAACATGCTGGGCCCATCATCCATGATGAAAGAACCAATAACTCTAATCCTGCGGTAAGTATCCTTGGTTCCTAGTAGCTTTCCTTGCAATGGCTAAATCCATTCAGCCAGATTCAGCAAAAGCGATACTGGGACTATAGCATTACCCGTGCCAATTTTGTTTTTTCTATGTATTACAATAGCTTATATATATTTAATCCGCTTCCGCTAACGTTCACCCTGGGCTATGCGTCGCCAAGCAACGACAGTCACAGTCGCTATTAGCTATCTCGCTGATTATTAATGAATAAATGCGTCGCTTGCACACGACACAAGGCGCGAACTGGGTGTTTTTTTGACTGTGTGGCCCTCGGTATACATTACAACCGGCCATACAACAACTAGCACCCGCCCACAATCGGTCTATTTCTCCACTCTCATCGATGTGCCGTTTATTTAGTACTTTTTATTCTGTGTTGTATGCAGAACAAGAATTACTAAAAAATACGCACAACGAAGATATTGGTGAAATAGACCGTTTGTGGGCAGACACTAGCTATCTATAGACGTCAGGCTCCATGGATAGTCAATAAACAATACCGCCTCCTGTCCTTCGCTACCGTCGGAGTAGTCTATGCGGAGGATTACGCCCTCTAAGACAATCCTAAAACCCACACCATACGATGTCTTCAAGGTATCAAATAAATCACTGGATCGCTCTGAGACACTGCCCTGCTCTGCAAATATTGCGACCTGCAGACCCGTTCTTATGCCCTTGGCGATATAAAAATCGAAGGGTTTACGTACATCATTCAAATTCCAGCGATACTCAACCCCCCAAAACATCGAATGTCCTGCGTAATAACGTCCATTCGCAAATGATCGCAGACGTTGAGTGCCACCTAACGATGTAGCGGTGCCGTGGGCATTTGCGGCTAGCATCTGATTTAATGCATCGGCTTCCGTTGTTTTACAAGCTTGCCACGCAGGAGTATCCACTGGAAACGAATTGTCACAATCTAGGCCACGCTCTTTTTGTAAAGTATCAAACTCCGCATCCACCTGATTAGTGACATAGGCGTCTGAGCGAAACAGATTAAAAACCAGGGTGTCGCGCTTGCGGAAAGGAAGGTACAAAGTCGCATTGTAATCTGCCACCACAAAATCACTAATGAACGGGTCAGAATTATTCGGTATATTTAGCGCGGTTTCCAGACGATAGCCTTGGATGGGATCTATCCTGTCATTGGTATTATCAAAACGAAACCCTAATTTTGTGACGACTTGGTCCTGCACCGAACTATCTATTGTATCGAATTGTTCATCTTTATTATTGAGGACTTGTGTAACTTGCTGTTCACCCAAACCGAGCTTAACAAATGCTTCTAGATGCCGCTCGTAGAACGTCCATGTCAACTGTGACTCTATAAACTTACCATTCAGCCTCGGTAATATGTACGAGTCTTTATTTGAATTAATACCGCGATCATAACGTACGATTGCAGCTTCAAAGTCGTAAAACCCGATATCAAACAACAATCGATTCTTGATGATATGGTAATTGAGAAATGTACCGCCGGTGACATCGAAATCGCCACGCAGGACGAAACCGGTAAAATCAAGATCTGTCTCGTTCATATTGAGTATAGAGGCACCAAGCCCCGAACTCGTCCCCAAACCCGGTATGTCAATTGCTATCGGATAAATGAAATATGAAAATACCGTTCCAAACTGGTCTCGGCTTCTCTCTTCCCATTCAAAGGCAGACGCGACTTGTAAGAATGTCAGCAATGTCAGAAATAAAATAAGTTGTAGTTGTAATCGAATAAATAGCTTCTTGTTTTTTTGCATAATAGTTTTTTGCGTATGCGTTCCGAATAAAGATCTAGCGAATAACAGTATAGGTATAGCTTGTTTTGACGCATGGCAACTCTAACTCATTAATAACACAGCGCCCGTCTAAAAGACTGTAACGACATGTAACCAGATGTTTACTTAGCGACACAAATGCGATATTTAGCAGCAAATGCCGTAGGTGATTCAGTTTTACACGTTGTACTACCTATTTTTTTTACAATGTGTGCGTATTACCCACAATGAGTCATTCCCTTGTGATAGCAACGTTGGATCGATGCGTATTTTGGGAAATTTTAGCGGCAACAACGAAATCGTGAAAGGTGACACTTTTGCGGCTAGTTTTAACAACTGTCTGGAAATACTGACGGTACCATTAGCAACGGCTCAGTGACGATCACGCTTAACTCCAACCTGTCAATTAACCAATTTGAATCGCCTAGTTACGATTTTGATTTTTTCAATGGCGTTTGGCAACTTCCGAGTATCCGATGCTGATGGTAACTATTGGGTCGTATTGCATGGAGATATGTAATTAGGAGAGAAAACCATAGGTAATGATACTACAATGATTATGAAAGGCAGTTCGATTTACCTGCTAGACGCTGACGCCGACCTGCTGTTGACAAATTATAACATCAGCGCATCTAATAATAACGCTACAGGCACTGAGCGAGTCGTAGCAACATTCACGATAGCGAGCACAGAATTAAACGGTAGCATTAGCGTTGATTCAGATATCACCTTTGCTAATGGTTCTACACTACCGACCTCTGAAATAATGCCAGCTCACTTATCCGAAATTTCCACAGTCGTGCTTCAGGTTTGCTTGAATAAGCCGGGGTCGATGTTGTTTCGTCCTAAGAGGCGATAGAATTCGGTACGGTTCCGATTCGCCAAGCGAGCCGCCTGACTGACCTTGCCACCAGTGAGTTGCAACAGACGACATAGATAATCACGTTCAAAACGCTCCTTAGCTTTGGCATAGGTAAGTATATCGTTGCCGGGTTGTTTTAAGGCCTTTTGCACTAGGGTGATAGAAATTACATCGTTGGTAGACAAAGCGCTGACTTGCTCGACCACATTCAGCAGTTGCCTCACATTACCAGGCCAGGGCGCCGACATGATCATTTCCAATGCTGAAGCAGAGAAAGACATGCGTCGACCAGACTTGTCTTCTATTTTTTTGAGAAAATGCTGAATGAGTAGTGGTATGTCTTCTCGACGCTGCCTGAGTGAGGGTAAGTCGATCATCACAACATTTAGGCGGTAGTATAGATCTTCACGAAAACTTTTATCGTGCATCGCCGTTTCAAGGTCTTTGTGCGTCGCCGAAATAACCCTGACATCGACCGGAATATCCTCGGTACCACCCACCGGTCGCACCGTGGCTTCTTGCAATACGCGCAATAATTTGGCCTGTAACGACATCGGCATATCACCGATTTCGTCCAGGAACAGTGTACCTTTGTGGGCGGATTGGAATAGACCGGCGTGATCTTTTATGGCGCCAGTAAACGATCCCTTGCGATGCCCAAATAGCTCTGACTCCAACAAGGCCTCGGGTATCGCGCTGCAATTTAGAGCCACAAAGGCGTCCTCTGAGCGAGGACTAGCGCGATGAATCGCCTTGGCAATGAGTTCCTTGCCCGTACCGCTCTGGCCCTGGATAAAGACACTAATGTCTTGCTGCGCCACCAATTTGACCTGTGACAACAAATCTTCCATTAACGAACTGCGTGTAATGATGTCGCGACGCCAATGGATATCTTCGCGACTTTCACTATTACTTTGATAACCCCCGGATAGCTGCAGTGCCTTTTCGACCTGCTCCATGAGCTCTTTACCGTCGAAGGGTTTGGACAAATAACTAAATACACCTTTTTGGGTGGCATCGACCGCATCGGGAATAGAACCATGCGCCGTCAGAATGATAACCGGTAACGCGGGGTTCATTTCATGTATAGTCTCAAACAAGGCGAGACCGTCCATACCCCCCATACGGAGATCGGTAATAATCACATCCGGCCTAACCACTGATAATTGCGCCAAGGCCTTTTCTGCGCTTTCTACGGTTGTGACTTCATAGCCAGCCGAACGCATTCTTATCGACATTAACCGCAATAAATCCGCGTCGTCGTCAACCAATAATGTACGTGCTTTCATATCCTTTACCTCTACCCTCCCGCCTCCTTTTGGCGTTTAGTAATGCTCTTTTCGATCGATTTCAATTCATCAAGTTTTTGCTGTAATTTTTTACGTTGCGCCCTTTCGTTGGTTAACTTTTGATGCAAGTCATCGTACAACTTCCAGTGGTCTTCTCGGAGTTTCAGATTAGACAACAGTAAATGGGCGTACTCAGTCAAGGCAGGCGTATTATTTTTTCCATCGTTGATGAAATCATTGAGTATGCCTTCTGCACGCCGTTCATCGTAGAATTCTGATTTCGGCAGACTCAATAGCACAACCATTTTGAGCAGTCCGCGATTGCTATACTCGACATTATTAGTGGCATCTATTTTATCGAATTCTTTATTTAGATCCGCTTCACTCATTTCAGAGATAAATCGGGAATAACGCAACAAGGTTATAACCGCATCACTACCGCTAGTCGGTGATACGATTGCTGCGGGTAGATAATTGATACGTTGCCCAGACACTTTGTCAGAACTTGATATTGGTAAGGGTTCATTATCAATATCGAACTCTACTTGAAATAGCTCACATCCACTTCCGAACAACGTTAGCAATAGGATGGCGACTATACGAATTAATGTGCCGTTATAACCTACGGTCATGAAGCCTCCTGAGTTAAACCGATCGGCAAACGTAAGGAGAAATGCGCCCCCTTACCGAATTGTCCGTCGGTTACGGATATCTTACCACCGTGCGCCAATACATAGTCTTTTGCTATGGATAAACCTAAACCCGTACCCTTAATATGGCCACCGGCTATTGCCTCGCCTTGATAGAACGCCTCAAATACGCGATCTTTTTCCCAATCGTGTATACCCGGGCCAGAATCTGTGATATCGACGGTTATGTCTTTCTGAATTCTGTGTATACCGATATCGATGACTCCGAGCCGGGGTGAATACTTAACCGCATTCGAAAGTAAATTATCAAATATGACTCGCAATTTCTCTTTATCTCCCATCACCGCCGCACCGTCAATCTTAGCATTAATTTGAATTTCTTTGGACATGATTGCCAATTGTTGATCACGCAAAACTCGTCCGACTAATTTAGGTAAATCTACCATCTCGTGCCTTAGGTTTGCCTGATCGAGGTGTACGACACTAAAATTGAGCAAATCTTCTATAAGTTGCTGTAGTTGTGTCGTATTCGTACCGAGAATTTGTACAACCTCGCTCTGTTCCGGTTTTAACTCGCCCACTAGGCCATCTGATAATAGATTGGTGCCCTCGCGGATGGCGGTCAGTGGTGTCTTTAGCTCATGCGAAACATGGCGCAAAAATTTTATTTTTTCTTGTTCAACTTCCGCTAAGCGAATTCGAAGCCAATTTAATCTTTCGCCCAAAAACTCCAAATCCTTCGGGCCTACAACTTTAACGTCTTCTATAAACTTCCCTTCGCCTAAGTCTATGATAGCTCTGTTAATTTGCCGTATGGGTTTTGCAATGAGGAATGAAAAACCCAATACTATCACAATAACACCGGGTATTAAGGCGAGACCAAACCAGACAAATAATTGCTGGGCACTCGACGCCAAGTCATACATAACCTCGACTTCCCGATCGATAATCTGATGACTACCGGCCAGCACTTTCTCCGCTGTTAACGACAACTTGGTGAATTTGTCGGAGGTATGCTTGCCCGCCTTACTACCCACCTTGGAAGTTTTGAGTCGCGTCAATAGCGCCTCCTCCTGTAAACTCAGTTCTACCAATTGCTCCCTGAACTTGCTCGACAATGACAATGACAGCAAGGTGTCGATGGTGAGTTGAAATTTTTCCCTGGCCACTATGTAGGCGTCAAATAACGCCTTATCACCTAATACCTGGTACTGCCTCGCGGCGCGTTCCATTATAGTGACCTGCTCTACCAAGATGCGACTGCTTTGCGTGGCCCTAGCGGCCTGATAGACCGCATATTGGCTTTGGTGAGCCATTTTTTCTACGTAGATCCCCGCAAAACCAAGCGCGACCAATAGAGGTACGGCCACGAATGAGAATCCGATCAGAATTAGCTTGAGAAAGGATTTAGGGCGAGGAAAGAACACGAATAACAGCTACCATTGGTTATATTTTAGACAATACAAGCGACTATATTACTATTATTCTACCTATAAATGACAGGGTATGTGTGGCCACATCGTTTAACATGGCAATTATAGTCGTTAAGCCACATAAGGATTACCGCCGACCCTACCCTCAAGTATTTACACTAATCACTTGTTATTTCTACCTATTTTCTAAAACCCACGACCGTACCCTTGTGACTTTTGTACACCCGTGTCGGCCAATGTACTCGAATCAAGACCTTAAAGTACCGACAGTAGGGTTAAACCTAAATTAATCAGTTGAATCTACTGCGGACGCCTAATGCACTGAACCTAACCTATTTTTTTCTGATTGTAGACTCACCCGTAGGGGGACTACGCGATCGCCTAAAATCAGAAAAAAATAGTTTATCTTCAGCACCTTAGCCGCCCTCGCTACGATCCAACTGATTAATTTAGGTTAAATCGTGGGTAATTGTTTGGAGGGGACTCGTAGGAAACTGCTTATGGCCCTGCAAATCAGGATAAATTTAGTTTATATTTCAACCATTTCAAAATCTGACTTAGAAACACCACAATCAGGGCATTGCCAATCCTCTGGGATATCCTTCCAGGCGGTATTTGTAGCTATACCTTCTTCTGGCAAGCCCTCTTCCTCTACATAGACAAATCCACACACTAAACACTGCCATCTCTTCATTTATAACTTCCTCACTTCTTATAGATGCTCTACTAATCCAAAAATATCTTTATAATTCCTAAAGTAACGACACTAACGCCAATATGATCCCACAATTTTCGGGCGACATATAGGGCAAGCCCAAATCTTTTTTCCTAGGTAGTGCCCATCCACAAACGGTCTATTTCTCCAATTTCTGCGTTGCATCGAATTTTTAAATGCTCACATAGTAGTCTATGCTGCGCTTTAAAAATACGATGCGCCTTTTGGCCATGGATGGCCTTATGCTGCGAATGCATGGATGCATTGGAGCAGCCGAACTTGAAGAAATATCCTCGTTTGTGGACGGACACTAGGTAGCGATCGCTCTACCGCGATTTCGCGACCAATATTGTAAATATGAGTGCGCGCTCATCGTGAAAAAAGGCGGCATAGACGAATTCTAGCTATTCCGCATTAGATATTTTGCTCAATTAAGTGAGAAATCCTGTCAACAGGCTTTATTCTGAAGTAAAAAACAACGTAGAATAGTCAGGATAAGAAATAAATAATAATCCCTAATACCGTCAAATCACACGCGGTAAATTAGGGAAACGTCATGCTCACTAAGAAAATACATAAATTTCGTTTTTGTAGCGATTGCTCGGGTGCGTTGATCTGGTTTTGTAAGGGTATCATGTTTTTGTTCGTTAATGACCCATTGTTACACCCAAACCACTATCTGCTAAACCGAAAATTCTCTCAGTAGAGTGTATCCCCCATTAAATGCAAAGGCAGTATCGGTATTATGAAAACCCTAAGACCACGCGTCAAAATTTATCTTATTACTCTGTTATTCCTGCTTGTCTTGTTTAGCGTGATAAGCATTCCGCTATATCTCAAAGATTTGCTAACACTGCAGCAGCTCATGGTTCTTTTAATCACCGCCATAACGGGTCATCTCATTGCTAGCCTACCTTTTCCGCCAGAATTATTGTCCATGCCAGTCATGAAAAATAAACCAGTAATCATCACTAACAGCGATGCCACTTGCACGCTCTATGTAGGTAATCTTTTATATCGAACCAAACGCGATGACCTAGAGCGTGTATTCAGTAAATTTGGAGAGGTCATAAGTGCAAGGATAATATTGGATAAGGACAGTCGTAAATCGAAGGGTTATGGTTTTGTCGAAATGTCGAGCCAAGACGCTAGCTCGGCAATTACTGCATTAAACGGGTCAGAACTCAATGGTAGAGCACTTCGTGTCAATGAGGCGAAGGGACGATAAATAGTGGCTATCATAGGTAAAAAACGGCCTCTTTCGTCACGAAAGAGACCGTTTTTTGCATTACCAAATAACTACGATAAATAACTATGAATTATATAGTTACGATATATAGTTACCGTGAAAAACCTAGGCTATGAAGAAACTTCTAGATAGGTTTAACAACCCTCTCTTCGGTACTCGCCTTTATGAAACCATATTTTGCGTAGATATCCTGAGCACGATCACTACCCAAGTATTTTAAATAACGGTCGGCGTTACTTACATTCTTAGCGCCGTCCAATACACCCATAACATATCCAACCTTACTCTCTTGATTCAGTGGCGCTGGAATAGCAACACCTTCGATCGGGCGACCCTCTTTCAGTGCATGCTTAACTTCAGTGGTCCATACGATACCGACGTCCGCCTTGCCGTTCTCAATGCGATGCGGTGTCTCACGATGGTGGCGAGATGTGAACCATGTCTTTCCTTCGACAGCCCAACAGCTCTTACAAATCTTGCCGCCAGTGACCTTGTCATAGATTCCCATTTCTTTCAGCATATCGGTGCCGTAGAATTTAAATATGCCTTCTGTTTTTGGGTTTGGGTGAGATTGAACTAGATCATCTCTGGTTAGGTCTTCAGGTCCCTTGATATTTTTAGGGTTACCCTTGGCGACCATGAGCTCAAGCTTATTGTGCACATAAGTCATATAATTCGTCATAAGACCCTTATCTTTAAGCTTTTTCAAATGTTTGAAATTTACGCTGGCAAATAAATCTGGCGTTTGATTGGTCTTCTGGCCATCGATTTCACCTTGCTTGAGCAGTTGTTTCTTGAGAATTTGTCCAGGTGGAATGGTTTCCACATAGATTGTTTTGATATCAGAATTGGCCTTCTGAAAATCTTGGATAAGTTCTTCCATAACCATAAATTGGTTACCCGCCAAGTACATCACGAGATCGGATGTGTAAGAATCTCCGATTTGTCCATACTTTATGTCTCCACCCTCGATAAAAGTGCGGTAATCGTGGCCTTGGCCAGCGTCTTTTTTTGTTTCCGTTTTACTATCGCCACTGGACGAGCATCCTGCCACTGCGATTAGCCCCGCGCTTAACACGGTAACGGCTAAGGATTTTGTTATCATTCTCATTACTACTATCTCCCATTTTCTTTTGTGATTGAAAATAAAAATTTGAAAATATTGGACAATCTCACCCAATATATAACATTTCTAGCTCATCTCTGGACATGATTACACACTACTGCTTTATGAACTACAGATATATGGATTACAAAGACTGATGCCTAAGAGTATTACTATCATTGTACGTTATATAATACAAGCTCGCTAAATAGCGATATTCGATACTTATATCAATAATAATTATATTGATATAATCAATCCTATCCTTGGCTAGCAATCACTAGTTTTACTGTTTTTTGACAAAAAAACCGTCACTTATCCTTCATAAACAACCTGCAGAGAAGATAAATATTAATAAAATTATTTGGGTCTAATGAAAAAAGTAGTAATAAAATAATGCGGAGACGGGACAGCGGGCTGTGATTCAATGCTGGTCAGGATATTCTAAGGGAATCTACAGTTCTTAGCCGTCCTCATGAACCGGTAATAATAAGAAATTTTTATGTGGCCATATTATTAACCCAAGTTTCGCATTTCAAGAGTCAATCAATGCTGATCATTGGTGGATATGATTAGGCAATCCATCAATTTCGAAAAATGTTTTCAAGTTGATCCATATCGTTGGTGACTTTCCAGGTACCGCCACCACCCTCTACCCGAAACTGCCAATCTTCCAAGCGATCCAGATATTTTTGTGGATCAAAATTGTCGCTTTGTAATTTCGTAACATTAAGTGCGATAACATCAAAACCTTTCATTTTTAGATTGACGTCTCGTACATAACCTTTTTTAAGATCTTCTTTTAGATCGGAAAAAATAAGTATAGTTTTCTTGCCCGGATTTTTTTCGTTTAGATATTCTACCGCCTGTAATATCCCGCCGGTAATATCGGTGTATCTTGCCGGTTTTACGGTCTTAACAAATTTATTAATCTGTTCCTTAAACATACGTTTTTGATGATTCGCAACGCTGGGTCTATCGTCAAAGGTAACTTTGGCAACTATATCCTGTTCACTAAAACTTCCCGAATCGATGCGCGCTACCGCAAAAGAATCACCAGGATATAATTTAGATAGCGCTATACTAATTATCTGTTGCGCCTTCTTTAATTGCTTGGTATAGGTACCTGAGGTATCTACTAACATATAGACACCGTGATTGTGGTTTTTCGGCCCATCGCCATCATCGGACGAGCAGGACACGATGAGAACAACGATAAAACACAATACAATAATGCGAAAAAATTGCATTAAGAAGCCTCCTTGACTAACTCCGGCGGGTCTACCCTACGCCGGTCCTTTTTTAGTTGCGCCCTCAGACTCGATGTCTTTGAACTCAATTTACGCTCTAACCACAATGGTGCGAATATCAATAAATCGTAGACATGAATAGACATCGAACCCATGTAATAGAAACCACTGCCAATCAGGCGTAAGCTAAATGCGGCGATACGCACCACACCCACGGCAACCACACCCAATACGGTTCGTAACGATTGCACAAACGTCTCTAGTGGTATAGCCACAAAGGTCAATGCGAACGGTAGTATAAAACCCATGCCCATCTGCGCCACGGTCGTAATCCAGGTAAAGCCCGCTTCACTTGCAGCGATGGCCTCGCCTCTAAGTAGGGCGCTGGTCGCTAATTCGTCTTGCATTAACAATTCCCGCATGTAGGCCAATCCTGCTTCTACCATGGCCAATGTGCCTAATATGGTCAGTGTAATCCAAAACATGCGTATACGCATGGAGTCTTTTAACGCACCCACTGCAGGAAATAATCGTGTGATACGTAAGGTTTCCATGAGAAATAGGCCCATGGTAATTTCAACCAGGATGATAACGAGTGCCGCAAGATCAGCGACCCGCCAGTCACCCACGTAGGCGTTACCACCCACCATCTCCGACATCGGTCGTGCGATAAGATTAAAGTTTATCAGCGCACCACCGACCGCGATTGCCAATACGAAGGCAGAAATAAAAAACTGGTTTAACGAAGACGAGGACAAATTACGCACCGCGCGATCCGTGCCATTCAAGACTTGCTCATAGTCCTCCATGTAACGATCGATAACCTTAGCACGCTCCAACAAGCTGCAAACGTTCTTGTCAACGACGCCCAAGACTTGAGAAACCTTACGCCAGCTGGGCATCATATTTTTTAACATCTGATGCCGTTCCTTGCGAGAATCTCTATATTCCTCAGTCGTAGCGGCGTGCGCCTTTACCAATGAAGCGTGTATATCTTCAAGAATATCAACGACTAGGGGATCTCCTTTAGCGGGTATCTTCGCGACTGCATCTACCGCATTGACCCAACCCGGTGGCGAAGGTGGTACTTCGGTACTTTGCTTATAGTCATCCTCCAGGTGGGTAATTTCTTCCAAGATACGCCGTTGCAAGGCGGGGGTATCCGCTAGTTCTTTTTTTACCGTGCCTGTAATCCTTTCAAACTCGCGCTCTATGATACGTTCCGATGCTTCTCGACCATCAGACAATAAGACTTCGCGATTACGTAACGCCAGGCGCTTTTCAATCGGCCCCAGTGCCTTTGAGGACAGACGAAACCCCGTATGCAATACCCGGGTGAATGAACGTAATGCGTGATGTGCAGATTCGCGCGCCATGTATAAAAATGCGACTATCAATATACCGACGATCGATACCGACACCCATTTACTCGTAATGAATATGAAAAATTCGGTAAAGGACATAATAAACCTCCGTACAGACGATGGGCGGTAAATAAATTGGAGATTCGATTACCGCCAGCGATCGAACCGGGTCGTATTTCAGACTAAACGAGATGAGTAGTACTTTTGACGGTATCGGGATTTTGACACGCATACTCAACTTTATTATTACTGTCTATATAGCATCGGTAGTCAGCTTACTTAGCCATAGGTAATAAATGAGAAACGCATCATACTTTTAGAAGCTTAGACTTTATCGCATGCATCGAGAACTATAGTTCGAAACACATAGTGTGGGATACAGAGGTAATAACATAGCTTAAGATACAGTTAGCACTACGCCTAGACTCATTATGACATCAACCGCATCAAAAGTTCCTCTCCCATTAGCGATATGACAAGCATTGCTCGCCCTACTTACGCACTACTTATAGTAACTACCAAGTCGTACAGACTGCACGATAGATACCATCATGGCGCAAATCTGTAAAAGCTGCAATCTTTTACCACCGATTTCGGTTATAATAGATTTTATTTATGCGGAAAATAGCATTATTACTCAATAGTTTATAATCATAACGGGTTACTGCATTGTGCCTTTTCTGTGCTCAGAACGCGCTACCACTGGCGCTTAGCGCGGTAAACGTAAATGTGTCATATTTTCTCGATGATCCTGTAGAAATTGTACATTTAAAGAACAATTTTGGCCGAGAAACACTTACACAGAATAATACCCCATCCTGCCACGTCAACTTTGTATGTATTCCTTTCTAGCGAGCTGCAAATAATACCCTTGCTGCTGCAAGGCTTCTGTGACGGCAAGCGGATCCGCTTGTGCCAAGGTACGCCGCTGACTTAAGTCCAACTCCATGATGAATTCCAAGGCGCCCAACATATCCAATAGCCGCTGAGGTATTTCGGACATTTCGTCTTTTTTGGTAATATATAAATAACTGTCTAGCTTCTTCTGACTTCTATAAATTGCACAAATCGTCATTGGTTTTCAGCACATTTTTCAGGAAGGTGGACTTGCCTGGGCAATACTATACTTATGATATACCCAAAGCGTTTGAGATTTAGGCATGTTAGCCATACCATACCGCGGTCGGCTTTTTGTAAATATTGCAGCGTGAATCAAAAATCTATCAGCCTTGCTTATTCGACTTCAAAATAGTGCAAACTAAATAACTCGCCCTCATCGATCCAGACATCTTTTGCGGTAAAACCGGCTTTTTTTGCTAAGTCTTGGAAAGACTGCACACTATATTTGTATGAGCATTCGGTATGAATATCATCACCGACTTCGAAGTCAAATACATGTTCTCCGATGGTTACCTGGTGTGCCTGAGTGCAAACAAGATGCATTTCAACACGACTACTCTCTTTATTATAAAAGGCGACATGCCGAAAGCCATCGACTGAAAAATTCGCACCCAGGTCGTTATTTATTCGCGTGAGTAGATTAAGATTAAACGCAGCGGTATGTCCCTCTGAGTCATTGTATGCGGTCTCAAGAAGTTCAGTATCTTTTTGTAAATCGACGCCAATCAATAAACCACCCTTGCTGCCCACCGTCTGGGCAATATTTCGTAAAAAATCAGTGGCGTCCTCGGGTTCAAAGTTGCCGATGCTCGACCCCGGGAAAAAGGCCACTTTATGTTGCGTATGGCTAATATCCGGCAATTCAATCGGTGTCGTGTAGTCAGCACAAACTGCGTATACATTTAACCAGGGATATTCTGCAGCGACCTTTTTAGCTTCTTTTTGCAGATACTTTTGTGATATATCCATCGGTAAATAGGTATGTGGTTTTATCGCATCTAACAGTAACCGGGCCTTTTGGCTGTTGCCACTACCGGGTTCAACCAATAGGCTACCCTGACCTAAGTATTGACCTATTTCATCTATTTTATCCCGTAAAAGCTGCTTCTCTGTTCGAGTAGGATAATAGTCTTCTGACTCGCATATACTATCGAATATCTGCGAGCCTTTTTCGTTGTATAAAAATTTTGGCGGAATCATCATCGGCGTCTGTTGCAAACCTTGGATGACCTCGGCGAAAAAATCACTCGCTTCGGGGTGTTGATCGTCAAACCGATACGCGGCCAGTGTAGATGCTACCGTACTCATGATTCAAAATCCTCCGCTAATCGAATACCGCTAAACTGCCAACGGTCACCAGGAAAAAAGAAATTTCGGTAGGTTCCACGTATATGATCTACAGCGCCAATACATGACCCGCCTCGTAATACCATCTGATTGCTCATAAATTTACCATTATATTCACCCAATGCACCGGTACTTTGTTGGTAACCGGGGTAACTACTATATGGACTCTGCGTCCACTCCCATACGTCGCCAAAAAACTGAAACGACGATTTATTCTGCGAAAATGTGGAATTAAACGCAACCGGTTGCAGAAAACCGTCGTTCAAGAAATTTCCATCGACAGCAAATTCGCGTGCAGCAATTTCCCATTCTGCTTCCGTGGGTAGACGTTTGCCTTTCCAGTGCGCGTAGGCTGAGGCTTCATAATAACTCACATGACAGACCGGTGCATCTGGGTCTACCTTCTGAAACCCTGACAAGCTCATAGCCCACCACGTATTGTCTATGTTTTGCCAATATAACGGTGCTTGCCACTTTTCATTGCCAAGCTGTATCCAAGCATCAGATAACCAATGCTCAGCCTTACTATAGGCACCGGACTCAATAAATTCAATATACTCCGCATTTGTGACTAACTGTGGCGCTATTCGATAACCCTGTAAATACTGCTTGTGTCCTGGCGTTTCATTATCGTAAAAAAAGTCATGGGAAAAATTATCGGAAAATTCAAAAGCTGGGATAAAGGGTTTAGTTAAACTTTCTCTACACAAGCCAATCTCATAGACGGCAGCGGGGAACCGCAGCCACGCTATCGAAGTGAGTGACACCTTAGTGGAAACCTTAGGCAACGAAATTTCACAATACACAGGCTTCAAGGGATTATAGGCAAATATATGTTTAATGTCCGCTAACAATAATTCCTGGTGCTGTTGTTCATGATTTAAGCCTAACACAGTATGCTCAATAATCCGTTCCCACTGCGGATGTTTGTGATTCGAAAGTAAAGCGGCCATGGCATCATCGACATAGCTACGATACTGGTAGACTTCGCTTACCGTAGGACGAGACAACAAGCCTCGCTCCGATCGCGGATGCTGATCTCCTAGGCTGTTGTAATAGGAATTAAACAGTACGGCGAACGCGGGATGATAGACTTGATATTCAGGTAAATAGGGCGACAATAAAAGTGTCTCGAAAAACCACGCCGTGTGCGCTAAGTGCCACTTAGGTGGACTAACATCCGGCATAGTTTGAATTCCATAATCTTCCACTTGCAGTAAAGAACAAATTGATTCGGACTTCTGTCGTACACGGATGTAATAATCTAGCAGGCTAGCGCAGAGCCCGAACTCTACGTTACCACTCGTTGGTGTAGCTGCGAAATCTTTGACTGCAACACTATTCATAAATTAGCGACCTCCTTGTAACTTTCGCATTCCGCACAATCGAGCCGGAAGTCATTCAATACCACGAAATTATTTGGGATTATGTTTCTGTCAGGAATAACAATTTAACTTGTATATCTTAATTATTCTCGTTTGTGGACGGCACTAGTTATTGATGCGCAATAATTCTACTCATGAACCGTTCACGATGCAACGTCGATATATGCATTAACTACTTGTAAAAATGCATGGCAAACATCACCGCAGAAAATTGCTTAAATATCATACAATTCGCAGACCTTATTGCTTTATTTGGCCCTATCTGGTTCTTCTATGTGAGCATCTACTCTTAAGATCATCGTTAAGATCCCGGCATCTTTAGACGCTCAGTGAGC
>JBGMRO010000021.1:0-15996 GCA_048061555.1 Thiohalomonadales bacterium
AAATTTTCCTTTATATCCTTAAAAGTATCTTTTATCTTAGGTTTAATTCTTGCACTAACATTTTTTACTGCTCTGTTTGCAGTTTTACCAGCTTTTGCGGCTCGCTTAACACCACCAAGCCCTGTAGCTTCCATTGCGGCAGTCGGTAAAGTTTTGGCAATAGCGCCAGCAACTGGCGATCCTGTTTTATCATATACTGTATCTCCCGCGAAATCTTCAGCAGCAGTAACAGCTTTGCCGACAGGTTCCAAAACGCCAGCAACTTGTTGTAAAATATCCATACCTTGCTTTGTTTTTGGTATGTAAGTGAGCGCGTCCCTAACCGCTTCAATATTTTTTGTAGCTTGCTCAGGAGAAGTAAAGGGAGCAGATAGCATTCCCGCCAATCCTGCTAATGGCTCAGCTACAATGCTCGATGCTACAGTGGAGACAGGTTCAATAATTTTATTTAATAATGGTATCCCGATATCACTACGCAATTCCTTTTCTGGCTCAGGTTCCATTTGTCCTGGTAATAGCTGGTCGCTAGGAACGCCTGAATAATCAGTTGGTGTTTCAATGGGTCTGTCAGTAGGCATAGAACGAATAGCATTAGCAAGCTGCTGAGCGGCTTGTGTGTCACCCGCTAAGTCAGCATTTCTTAGTGCGTTTTCTAATTGCTCTCTAGTTGCCATATTTATTTAATAATTCGTCAATAGACATACTGCTTTGCTGATCGGCTTGTTTTTTTATTTCTGGTTGCTCTTCAGCCATAATCATTGCGTTAACATCAGCCGATTTAGTTTTAAGAATACCTTGTATTTTACGCATTTCCTTTGCTAATTCTTTTTTACTTAAACCAGCTCTTATCGCGGATGCTGATGTACTTAGTATTTTTATGTCTGTTTCAGACAGTACACCACTCATTTTTCCGAGATTTTCAAGAGTGAGGTTATTTTTAATATTATCTAAATATGCCTCAGCTTCAATCGCTGTGGTTGTTAATGAGGGAAGCCTTCCGCGATACCCTGTAACAGAATCAATATAGTCATCATTACTTAAAAATAAATCAATAGATTCTGAAAGATTATCGGACGCTCGTATTTTTGCTTTAGCGTCAATTTTTTTCTTTACTTGCTCTTCTCTGGCTTTTTTCTTTCTTTCATTAAGTCTATACTTTAGCTCGTCCCTTTTAATTTCATTATCTGCACGCCTAGCATCATTTTCAAGCTGTCTTATTTCGTTAGCTTCTATTTTAAGATCTAAAGACTCCCTTTGGTAATCGGTCATACCCTCCTTTTCTTTTTGAGATTTACTGAAAGCTTTGTACCCTTTTGGATCAACCGCAGATAATCCCATTTCAGCATTTCTTAAAAATGCCTCTGGGTCTTTACCTAACAAATCAAGACCTTGTAATGTTGTTGATGGATCAGCTCCTACCGATTCCAGATACTTAACCCGGTTAACCATCGCGTTCTGCATACCGTCAGGCGTAGGGTTTGCCAGGACTTCACGTAGGGTTTCTACTTGATTTTGTTTCGTCTTTGCATCCTTATACTGAAACATATTTTGTAATATTTTTTCAGAATCAGGATTTTTACTAACAAACTCCGCTACTTTATTCGGATCACCAGATTGAAATGCCTCCATAAATCCTTTTTGAACTTGCTCTGCTTTTGTTTTTGCCGCCTTCTCTTTCCTAGCCTGACCTAAAATATTTCCAATGCCGATTAAAGATTGGCCGACTGTTGATTTTGGCGCATCGATATGAAATCTATTATGCATAACTAACTCCTAATTTTCCGTAATCAACCATCAAAATACCGTTTTTCACGAGAATAGCTTCAGGGTGTGTTTTGTGGATTTCATGCGCTAAGACACCACGACCTTTGCCTGACAACCCTAAGAATTTACCTACTTTATTCCAGCGCCAGGAATAAATATTAAAGCCATTTTCTTTGCCGATGAAGCGAATTTTATCTTTTGCTCGGATATCTGAGTATTGATAAGCTGCGTACGCTTGCACACCCTGACCAATAAGGTTTTGCATATTTTGGTTAGATTGCTGATCCATTGCTCTTTGAGCCATAATTGCCTGGGAGTTTGCAGTTCCGATATTAGCCATTGAATTATTAATAGCATTTGCATTGGAAGGAAGCCCAGCCATTCCTTGTATCCCGGATAATTGACTATTATATGTATCCAATAAAGCCGATTTACTGAAGTCAGCAAGAGTATTCTGTACATTCCCTGAGCGTAGCCCACCAGTTGCTGAAGCATTTCTTAAAATTGATTCTTCACCTGTTGACATTAAATTTTTGTAGAGTTCAGAGCTTTTAGCCTCCTGAATAAATTGATTTTGCCCTTCCCCACCAGCGTAGATTTTATTAAGTCGTGTCAAAGCATTATTCCGGAATTGAGTAGGCAGTTTATCTTGCTCTATTTGATACGTTAAACCGCGCTGCCTCCAATCGTTTTCATCACGCTGAGCGTCCGCGTTGGCTTTTCTGTTCTTTTTTTGCTGCTGCTTATTGTCATAAGCACCGTATACCGCGACTGCCGCTGCTGCCCATCCTGCTGGCATATTACACCCCCACCTTATTTTCTGTTTTAATGCACACTATCATTGCTATTCTCTCGCTAGCTGAATCATTATTGACCCAATGGGGGTGTGAATTATCGAACCACCAAACTGACCCTTCTTTCGGACTTTCAATCACTCCATTTTCAAAGAAAAAAGAGGCTCCAGGTTTATTGGTAATCGGAATGTAGTATTTATCGTAGTAACTCGCATGCCATCCCTGATCGATATGCGGATAAATTTTACCGCCAACTGGCAATTTTGTGATTAACACCATACCTAATCTTTCGCCGTAAACTTTATTCATTACCTTGAATATGATATCTTTTGCCTCAGGGAGACGTTTATAACTGTTGTACCAAATTGGATCATGTTCTTCATTGAAGTTGGTAAAGTCGCCGGTTTTTTCATACGGCTTGATATCGTTGTACCTTAACCAAATATCACGCATTTCTGTATGCGGAGAACCTTCACGCCGCCGCCAATCTATCTCGCCGAATAAGTCAGCGTTCTTTTTGAGAGCGGCTCGCAGTGGGTTTACATCAATATGTAACGGTAATTTTTTAAAGAAGGCCATCAGTCACTCGCATAAATTCAGCCATTGCATCCACATCCATGTCAGCAACATCCTTTATTTGAATATCAAACTTTTTTAACATTTCTGCGCGTTCTCTGTTATACTCTTTTTCCGTTAAATGATTCCATATTTCTTCCAGCCTGTCGTCAATGTCATTGATGTTTATATGAAGCCCATCAAGACCATCTAATCTTTCTTTCTCGATTTCCATTGCATTAGTTATATTATGGCCGTTTTTTAACCCAAATTCCACCGCTCTTTCTATAGAACTATCAATAATAACAGTCGGTACTTGAGGTATATCATTAAACAAAGCCAATGCTGTGTCACTATCTCCGCATCCATCTGTTTTTTCTAAATATTCGCTCATCGAGCGACACCCATTTATTGCTTCGTGATAACAAAACAAACCTTGGTTAGTCATAAAATTAGCGAGCCAGGCCGTTCTGCTTCTTGGAAGTGCTAAGATTAAGAATTTTATCATTGCGCTAAATCTGAACTCCTGTTTAATAAAATTGAAATACTAACCTCATCCCCACCAACCAAGTCATAAGCAACTTTAGTAGAGTTTGTTTGCCACACTCTGATATCAAAGCTCCCAGCGACTGTGCTAATTATCTCAATAGCATGGTCGTTATTATCACCAAAAACATAACCGGCATGATGTAGTGAATCTTTCGTTACATCTACTCCATTGAGTATTTTTTGTGAATAAGTTGCACGATAAACACCTACTGAAACTCTAGTTAAACTCGCTAGATTAAAAGAGGTCACTATAGTCGGATCAACAGCCCCGGCACCTTTGAATTTAAAAACCAACCCCTTTAATGCCGAGATATCTAGCAATCGATTAAGTGAGCGGGTCAAATTAGAATAATCAGAAACCATCGCAGGTTTCCAGCCTGGATTTAAGGATGCAACGTCTGACTCAGATAATAGTAAATTAAAGTTAATTTGTTCAGCCATATAAAATACCTGCCGCACCGAAAGCCATTCTCGACTTAGATGCACCCCTTAGTTTTATAGAAACCCAATTTCTAATATGACCTAGATTTCTAGCGGTGAAGCGTTTCGTGTATTCGGAAGGTGCTCCATAATCGAGAAAAACCTCCATCCCATAAGTAAGTCCGTCTCCGGTTAAGGATATAGCCACAGTAGCATCATCAGTAACAGTTTGACCCGGGATAATTTCAATATTCAATTCATCAATGGATAGTGAATCCAGTTTCATAAAAGGCGTGTATAAGATAATTTCAGCTATATTCCCATAATGAGTCGCATTCATATTATCCAAGTATCCCAAGCGACCATCGAACTTATCACCATAAACCCAGATACCGCGCCTAGGATCGAAAGCTCCGTGCTTTGCTCTCCACGGTAAATTACCTTGAACGTCCGACTTTAATATAGACCAAGCTTGTTCATACCCTGCCTTTTTAGCTATATTTTCATTATAAAGTAACGTTTCGCCAGGTAAGTGGATAATAACGTACGAGTAATTATCTTCAGTCCTTGACTCAACCACAACATCGCTTAACTCAAACTCATTATACTTACCCAGTATTAAATCAACTTCCCGTGAAGCCACTTTATCAATAGTCCCAACACCAAGCATATGCACCGATATCGATTCATTCTTTCGGCCACCAAGTATGTACCAATCATCATTTAAAAGCGTCTTACAATGAGTTCCTACAATTCCAGCTTTAATAGCTCGTGATGTTATTCTTTGAAAAGCGAATTGTGAAGTGGCTTGGTTAGCGAAATACTCGATAGTATATCGACCAAAAGCTATTAATTTATTATCGGTTGTAGTTCCAACCCCTAAAGTTGGATCGGGTGAAAATTCAGCCGTAGCGAATTTAAGTGGATCAATCTGTGTTTCGTCGTTAATTTCAGTGTGGTATAAAAAAGATAAATCAGTAAAAACATAATAACTATCAATCCAAGTCGCATCAACAGGAGTACCTAAATCTGAATCAGTAACTTCCACTAAACCACTTACATCATCAAAAAGATAGAATTTACCATTTGCAACAATACCTTGTGTATTAAAAGAGTAAGGCATGCTTACCGTATCCACTCCCGGTATCGTTCCCAGATCAAAAACATTACCGGCTGAGTTTATTTTAATCAAAGAAGTGCCGGATACCCGATATAAATCTGCTTGCCGCTCATTCCAGTTTACACCACGATCAATGCCGAGGCCGGTCGCGTACTGAGTTAATCCAGGCTGTTGGAGCATATACCCATCAGCCCCAAATGTTGGACGAATTATCGCAGACATGTTAATAGGAATATTATCTCTATATTCTGTTTCTATCCCTATTTTACCTCCCTTTATAAAAGTAACATCTGCTTGTTGTTGCATTACATTGATTCTGCGAGTGACTGTAAGTAATCATTGCGGATCATAGTGACAGCGTATGCTATCCTGACTTGCGCATTTTGAACCTGCGCTTGCGCTTCAACTTTTATATCTGTTTTCTCTGTAATAGCTTCGGTCGGAGGATCGAATACAACGGAAGCAAAAGAACTGTTCGTAACTTCTATGTCTGAACCAGAAATAAAAATACCATCATTTTTTCGTGTCGCGAACCTCATAATAAAATCATCAGCAGCACCGCCGGATGTGTACGCATTTTCAAGAAATCCCGTGTATCCGTTTAAAACAGTAATAAAAGATTGCTTTGATGCTGTATTGCCGGCTAAAATTGCTGCCTGTGTCACTGTTGCGTCTTTTGCGGTAATTAAGCCTTGAGCTTTTGTATTATAATCCGCACTGGCAGGATTATTAACCTCACCTCGAAAAGAAAATACACGAAGCCATTTTTCAGTGGTAACAACTCCGGTAACCCCATTCAACGTATAGGTCGCTATTTGATAATCATAATTTTCATCAATGCCTGTAAGAGTTACTGACTCAAGACCACCAAGCGTAGGCGCGTCACTTGCGCTAGTTGATACCAGAGTTAAAAAAGCAGCATTTTCCAAATATGAATAAACCCCACCGGTTTCCCATACATCTTCAATAGATGCCGTATCTACGTCTGGATTTTCACCCGCTACACGAAAACAAATAACTCTATCAGTCAGTCTGCTTGACGCGATATGACCCGAATAATAATTATCCAATATTCCTAAATTCCTTATTCCCATTATTCTTCCTTAATTTGATATTTTAATTTCGTCTACAACAATAACAACTTGTCGGGTATTAATTCGCCCAGAGCTTGTTGTCATTACTATCTTTATGTAATTAGTCCCTATTCTTCCTGTCGCCTTTAGTCGATAGCTAATTACATCATCGGTATTTGAATATGATATTTTAGTTAAGCTTGAAGTGGCAGTTAATATATAGCTAGCAATAGTTTCATTCTTTAAGTATGCCTTGTAACTTTCAGTGAAATCATTAATATCACCAACCTTCATGTACCTGGTTTTACAATCAGATGGAATATTAGGTTCAGGGTGGTAATAACGCTGTCGACTCGCAAACCGCAAAACATTTGCGCCGCCAATCGGTTGGCGTGATGGATATTGAACCTGTCTTAAGTTATTTTTGGCACTAAAGGATGACGCTAAGGATAATGATGCCTTTGCTTTCTGTCTTAATTCATCCGGGATTTGTTTATTAAAGTCAGGAATCAACCTAAGGGCTAAATTAGTACTCATCATTAAAAGAAAACCTAAAATAACGCCAGACTCAGTGTTGGTGTCCGGAGTTTCTTCAAAGTTATATCCAAGACAAATAGTCCTGACTTCAAGCTCTGCCATCATAGCCTCTAGTCTCGACAACGCTATTCTTATATCGTTGACTGTTGGCTGAACAGTTAAGCCTGATATTCTCATTTGAGAATAAGCATCAGTGATAATATCTATCTTGGTTAACATTATTTATGTTTTTTGTGATTGTGGTTCTGGTTTTTTCGTTTCAACTCCTCAGCAATTTTCAACTCCTTAGCAATTTTCAACTCCTTAGCAATTTTCAACTCCTCAGCAATTTTCAACTCCTCAGCAATTTTCTCGGCATTTATATCTTCAGGCGACAAAAACCAACCATCTTCTAGCTTTGAGTCACACTCTACCGAATCAAAAATACCAATCTCACATGTAATTCCACTTTGAACGTGAGTAACACCTTTTCTGTATAATGCAATAGACATTTATATCTCCAAAAAATAGGCCACCGAAGTGGCCGTTAAAATTAAAACGTTACAAATGCACCATTAGCGCTTGGATTCAGATTAGTTAAGCCGTACCAGGTAAACAAACGAAATCTAACATTCAGCGTTGCGATGTTACCGTCATATATCATGTACATATTAAGACCGTTTTTCAGTGTATGAGGAATAACCCGCATACCATCAAACTGACTCAATAATTCCATTGGCACGCTTCCACCAGTAACCTCTATTGAACTTTTATCAAAGAAGATATTGGTTTTTGCTAAAGCATCCGTATTTAGACGGTTTACAGTAGCTCCGCTTGTGATAACGGTGTCGATATTAGCATACGCTTTTTCCAACGTTGATAGAGCGCCATCATCAAGAGCGATTGGTTTTGGCCATACCGTAATTGATGTTGAGTTAGGGATAGTCACGATAGTAAAAGTCATGGCTTGACCTGTCGGATTTTTATCCGCAAGCCCTACAGCTTGAACATCAGTACCGCCATTCCCAAATGTAACTCGATCACCAACATTGTACGATCCTGATGCGACAACAGGGATAACGCCTGATGTTCGGTAATCCACATTAGTGACGACATTTGTTCCGGCTGCAACCGATCCACCTTCGGGTTTTTCTGAAACAGCGGCTGTCGTAGTTGTTCCTGGGTCAGCGCCACCAATTAAATTCGGTAGAAATGAACCCGAAAAAACATCCGCGCCATCAATATTATTTCCAATCTGACCTTTAGCCCAAACGTCTTCAGGTCGCCCTTGTACTGTTTGTCGTCCAGCCAAATCCTTCGCATACTTTAGTTTATCGCGACTATTGAGAACGACATAAGGCATTTCAGTCATAGTCTGTCGTTCAACCATTATTGTCTGACTTTCTGCAACAGCATCATAACCGGAGACGGAATTAGTACGATAGAATAACGAGCCAGTGTTAGCCACTAGCGCCGCAATACCTCTATTTAATTCCGTTGCTTGTTTCTTACCAGACTGTACGCCTCGACGCTCCCAGAAAGTTCTGTCACGCATATTATCAATGCGTTGCTCAACAAAATCATTTTTAGGTGTACCAAGAATTGCTGGAACGGTTTCTTCGATTATCCCGGTTTCTTTGCCAGTCAAATCAAAGCCTTCGATAATTGGCGCGTGTTGCTGTACAGGCCTCCATACAACATTCCCGGCGTTTTGTGTGTTACCTGAGTCCGGGATGAATAAATTAACCATATCGAGCATTTGCATTTGATGTTCGTATGTTTCGATTACTTTTTCAAAGTAAACTTCTGCGATCTTACCTGCGCTTAAAGCCATTTTATGGCCTCCTCTAATACCAAATTAGGATTGTTACCAATCCGATGTATCAGCACCCGCAGCCTTTGCCTGCATTTTAAGTTTGAAGGCGTCTCCGAAATTACCTTTTTTATGAGCCGCTTCATATTTAGTTTTTGACTCATTAGGTTTCTCTGGCTTACTATCTCCTGCAATTTTAGTTGCTGGAGGTGATGCTGATGTTGTTTTTTTGTGAGGACTACCCAAAGAATCGTTTAACGCTCCAAGGAACATAGCCGCTGAAAAGCCGGATTTGTCCTCGCGTAATCGTTTCTCAAATTCAGCACGATTAGCCTGGTGAACACCTAAGTTATAAAAAACCTTTGATGAACCTTTGCCTAGCTTCGCCATTAGTGTGTCTGCTATCAAATCGCCGGAGTCCGGAAATACTGAGTCAATCATAGACCTCACTACACCATCTGCGTTTTGATATGCTGCCTCACTAATACCGCTGCTTTCGACTAATTTTGCTGCCTCGTCATAATGTTTATCCACAGCGTCAGATAATTCGGCACGTTCTCTTGCTTGTTCCGTTTCCTGATTTACAGCAATATTCTTTGCGTCTTGATCCGCAAATCTCTTGTTGATTCTGTAATCTGTAGCCGCATCCTGAAATGCTTCGTCTGGATTATCATCATCATAAAAATCTTCACGTTTCGGCGCATTTAAATCACTAACAGTGTTCGATTTAAGCTCCTCAATCTGGGCTTTTAATTGCTCAGTTTCGGTATTGTGCCGTCTTTCCAGTTTTGCTTTTAGATTGGCTTTCGCTTTTCCTATGTCTCCACCGGTATATTTTCGCTCTGGTTCAATATCATTTTCCGATTCATGGCCATCGGACTTCATCCAGTCTTCTACTTCGGGTTTTTCGCCTTCGCCTTCCGCTGATTCCGCATCATCGGTGGGTTCTGTCGTTTCTTCCGTAGCCACATCAATGTCTAAATTATCACCATCTACCTGCGGAGTAGATTTAGCCTTTTCTTCAATTGCTGCGTTTTCTGCTTTCAATTCATCTAGCGTTTTCATAACGCTGTCAGTTGCTGCCATGTTTTATATCCTCGATTGGTATCGATAAGCCTTGTGTTAACTCACAAGTAAGATTGCTTTAACCTGTTTGCTCAGTACTTTTATTATGGTTTATTGTTTGTTTTTTGGCTAGTTATCGGCTATGCTTGTCTATGAGATAAATCTAATAAAGGTGCTTGATGCAAAAATTCACAGCAGAGCAGTTCAGTAACCAACCCGCCATTATCTATAGGCTCGTTGATAGGGGTGAGAAGGTTGAAATAGTCCACTCGCGATACCCGGATGTACAGATTGTAATTGTCGGGATTCAGCGAAATAGAAAGGAAGAGGAAAATCAATGATACCTATAGCTATGAACGTTGGACACCAGGAAACTAAGAACAATAATTCCGGAAAAATCCAGAAATGCAACGAAGCAATAAAAAATATCAGGGAAAGTATAGCCGAGCTTAATGTCACTCTGAATCAAGTTATTAAAATTAAAAATGAACTCAAGAGGAACTTAAAATGCAAGTAATTAGAGACCATCTGGTTATGTTAGCCGCAAAGCTTGAATCCGTTATTGACGATAAAGTCTATCCAGTTAGCAAGAAAAAGCTATCCGCTGGGCTTGGTGACCTCAATCTTATTATTGAACAGCTTAACCAGGCTTTAGCAATAAGAGCGACTAGCACCTTTATAATCTCGGATGGAGGTATAACAGTCACAGTCGTCGCCGAAGAAGTTAAAGTAGAGAACGGCTGCTTGCTTTTTTATACTGATAATAAAGTAATAGCTATTCATCCAAAAATAGCCAGCCTTGAAATTACCCGTTAACCGCAGCTCTAAACCTTAATACATTCTCATTCTGCTCAACAACTAGCCGCTCTCGCTCAATATCTACATCTGCATTGGCTTTAGCGGCATCAACCTGAACCTCAAAGCGTTTTGTTTCTGCATTATATGCGTCAATCTCAGCTTTTGACCTGTCGTTTTCTTGATTAGCCGCATCACGCTGCGCTGTGACCTGGTTTTCTGCCATTGCTGCGTCCGCTTTCGCTTGCTCAGCTTGAGCCATAACCATACTTGGATCGGGTTGTTGCGGCTGATTTTGCGCTTGTTCTAGCATTTCCTTTTCTTCATCGGTTTCAGGTTTCATGAATTCACTGAGAATTAATTGCATCCTAGCATTTTCACGGACGTTTTTAAGTTCTACGCCATCGATCAACGTTAACTGCTGTAACCGCAGAGACTTAGACATTTGAGGGTCTGAGGTTTCCATTGCCACGGCCATTTCGCCCAACTTGTCAAAAGTTTCTTCCTGGAGCGTTGTGTAGCTTTGGCCAATTTCCGCAAAAACATCAAACTCCATATTGGTGATATCATTGAACGTTTTCAATTCGCCGGTTTCTTCGTCTTGAACCATTTGCATAACTTCAACAGTTTTGGTCGTTCCGTCTGCTGTCGTTATTTTAACTTTTCTAGGAGAGTCGATAATAGCTGAAGCCATTGAGGCGTAAATCTCGCCTGTGCGTCGTTTAGCGTGTTTTAGGTTTTCTTGATACAGCATAGTCTGTTCAGACATCATTAAGTTAATTTCACGTAATGCTTTGCCAGATAAATCAATTTCAGCTATTTTGTCGCCCATATCCGGAGGAAGAACATCACTGACAGCCTTTCTTGTTTCTTGTAGTGATAGCATTAATGATTGTGGAACTTTCTGCTCTGGTGATTCCCCAAGTATACCTGCGGGTAAATCCTCGCCATTGGCGTCCGTTCTGTTTAAAAATAAGTAAGGATAGTTATTGTCAGCCCCAGTAATTTCCCACATATCCTGATACCCTTCAACTTGCTCAGGGTGCACTATGGGCTTGCTTCGTGGTGAACAACTGACAATATCAGCCAAATAGCTCATTTGAAAATCTCGTAGGCGTTGAGGGTCTTTCGCTGATTTAACCAAACCTTCATAATGCTCTTCGCCCTCCACATATCCGCGCTCACCATAAATCGGCACGAAAGGAATATGTTCGCCATTAATAACTTCAGTGCTAAGAATTCTGTCACCGGAGGCAATATATTGAGTAACTTCCCAACGTTCTATTTTTTTTGTTCGGGACTCGTCGATAGTGTATCCTTCTTCGAGTAAATCATCCATTTCATCTTTCAGTGAGGATTCTAGTAAAATTAGCTCCTGACCAACTGGATCGATTAATGTTAATGCTCTGTCTTTGACTTTTTCTTTGAAGTACAGCCGCACGACATAGATAATCTGATTTTTACTGGCTATCCAAGGAAAGGTGTATGATATTTCTGGATGCCCGAAGGACGAGCTAATAACCTCCACTTCTTCTCCGGTCAGTTCTTTTACTAACCGTTTCCAGCCGTCCGCAGAATACGGCTCTATGTAAGAGCAGCCAATAGCGTCAGATTTATCTTGTAGTTTCGCGTTATCATCCCAAAATAGATTGTTGTTTGCTTCGTAAGTCGGGCGCAGTCTGATAACTTGATTGTTGTTACCAGATTTGTTTGATTCGTATTTTGTGTATAACTCCCAGGCACCCACACCACAGACGATAGATTCTTTACTGCCGTTATTGAATGCCTCGATAGAAGTATTTCTTCTCATATCTTTTCGATACAAGCCATCGATTAATTCAGCACCGTCCTCTCTATCCTCATCAACAGACTCAAAATTAACTTGAACTGGATTGGCTCTCAATGAAGCAATAATCCGCTTTAGAGCTTTCTTAAGAATATCGAACTCGCCGCGATATGCTAATTGTGATTCTTCTAAAGTGTTGGAATCCCAGTGAGTCAGGAAGTAGAAAACCATATCATCAGCGGCTCTGCGTCGAGTTGTTTGGCCAGCGCTATACCATTTGTCGTGATATCGTTTTACTTCTGCGTGCGATAAACTCATTTTAATGGCCTCACTGGCTTTGGTTTTCTAAAAACTTGTCGTTGCGGGTTTATGTATCTCATATTCATCATTAAACTATCTGCTAAGTTCGCGCTTTTCAGTTTAAATTTAGACTTCATTTCTTGTTTCGTGTATAAAGTTAAAAATCCATTAGCGTTAGGTTTCACCGGCAATCGGCATACTTCGGCCCTTACTTTCGATAATAGCTTAATTTCCGATGAAAAACTAATCATCAAATCCGGATCGGCGTATTCACCAAACCTCACAGATCGATATGTTCGGTAAATTCTATCCATCAGCTCCCAGTAATATTGATTTCGTTTGTTGGTGAATACATTTTCTATGGACTGCTGGTTATGAACCGGGTTGTCTTTTGCGGGTTTATATAGCTTTGTCGGAAAATCGGGAGACTCTGAACCTTTAAACATCGCAATTTTAGTTTGTTTGCCATCAAAATCCTTTGATATTTGCTCATTAAGAGCAGCGCCCATACCATCGCAATCAAATGTAAAATAGTCAGCTTTGTGCTGAATTGCTAAATCTACAGCCCAATGGCCACCCTCATTAACATCACCGTCGTTTTTTTCTTCTATACTCAGAAAGACTGAACCATGACGCATTGCGTAGCCTTTAGCATCAAAACCGGTATCGCTTGGGTCGTGGGATGCTATCTTTGCACCTTCTAGCTCGAAACCTAAAACTAAGTGAGCGTCAATACAGGCATCAAACCATTCTGTCAATATTAGCGCATCATCGACACTGTCGTTATATGCACCTAACCAAATATGAGTATATGCTGCATCCGAGCGGTATTCTTTATCCCACAACCGTTCATCTTCAAGCCCAGACTCGTGATACCAGGGATTATCGTCATAATTCATTTTCACAAGAAGATGTAAGTTATCTTCATAAACGCCGTTGTCGCCTAGTTTATCAATAAATGGCTCAATGAATCGTTTACTGAAAGCATCTTCACTCGAACCAGGATTGGCAATAAATATCATCGAAACGTTGGCCATATCCCTATCCTCCTGAGGGACGGAGCCGGGCAATCCTTTGTTTGGCTTATTCCGAGCTGTCGGCGTTAATGTTCTTAATGATGACTCTGCTAGAAACTGGGATTCTTCAATAGCGTATCGATAAAATCCGTAGGCTGATTTGATTGAGTCCACGTTACGAGCTAACCCAGCAAATTCGGCAACTGGATTATTGTTATGCAAGACTGTATTACCCTGTATCTCAAAACCTGGGAACTCTAACCGCGATAGCTCACCCTCAAGTAGTGATTGCACTGAATTTCTGATGCTGGACTGGAATTCGCGGAGGTAGTATGTTTTAAGTTCTTCGTCTTTCGCGTCGATTAAACAAATATCAGCGACACCAATACTCTTACCGCTGCCACGTCCACCAATAACAATAATGAAACGTTTTTTTGATTTTAAGACTATTTCTAATTTCTGAGGAAGGTATACGGTAGCCTGATCTTCGGTTAGCTGCCAAGTGCCATTGATTTTTGTTAAGTTGTGAATTAATCCGAGCTTTGGGTCAACAACACCAACGACTGTTTGCTTATTGTTCTGTCTACGCTTTAGCTCGTCATAGCATTCTTTAAACTCAAGATTGCTGGCAAGCATTAACTTTTCTCTTTGATATAGTCATCCATCATTTTACGGATTTCATCATCAGGAATGTTAGAGAGGTCAGTTTCTTTTGTTTTTTCAACACTTTTAAGATCTGGAAGGTACTTAGAAATCAACTTAAGTTTGATATCAGCGGCGGCCTTAAGTCTTTGAACTTGTACTTGGTCTAACTCATCCTCAAGCCCTAATAATTTATTAGCGATATCATTAACATGCTGCACATGACCTTGGGACGATAATTGGTCTCGTAAAGCCTCTTTTCTGATAGCTTTATTCTGTTGAGCGCGAGTTACTCCATTTTTTATCGATGCCATATTAGTGTATTCTTATAAAGAAAGATACCTCAAGTATAGCATGTGATTGTTATTTAGTCACTTTTCCCTTTATAAAGCTAAATGCCCTACCTACCCAATAAAATAAAGGTATTATTGGGTGCGTAATTCCAATGAAATTGTTTACCGTTTCTAGTTTATCCTCCCCAGTAAATATGCGTTTATAATTAGCCACTGCTGATTGCTTAGGAGTTCTCTCTTCTTCAGCCATTCTGTTCCTTATCAGATGCTCCACATCATAAATCCACAATCCCGGTGCGTATATTACGAGACGATATCTTCCGTTCCGTGTATCACAATACATCACTTCTGCATTAAATGCTCCATCCAAAACCAAAACGGTTATATTATCACGCCTACGCTCTACTGTAAGATTAGCGCTATAGAATGACTCTAATTCATCAAGATTATTCTCGATAAAGGCCATTTCTTTTAAGTAATCAGCCATCTGTACCCTCGCCAGTTAAAAAATCCGCTTATATCTAGAGATTAGCGCTTTCCTTTCTTCTATCCTTATCCTCTTTGCATCCATAGCGTCCATAATTAAACGCTCTACATCGTAAATCCAATCGCCCTCGTCCTCTGTCTTGGCGGGAGAAGGTGATTTCTTCCTATAAAAAAATACCTGAATTTCATTTCCTTCAACTACAATAGAGATTTCTATTGAATGCACGTCTTCACCGATTATTAGTCTCTCGCTAGTAAATGATTCCAGTAATCGTATATTTTCATAAATAAAGTCAAGTTCCTTAGAATAATCAGTCATTAGAATAAAAACCTGTATTGTAATGTAAAAGCAGAAACCTTAACGCCTGGGATAAGCCCTATTTGTAGCGCGTGATTATCGTGTTTTACAGTTAATGTCGGCATAGCCATAATTTGATACTTGTCATAGTTTTTCAGTCCATTCCCTTTTTCGCAAAACGGTCTTTCAATAGTTGTGTATCGGCCCATATTATGAGAACCGGTACACCCGTTCTTGACTGCTATGTCGTCATAACCAGTAACCACACCGAATTTAAACCCAAAATCCCACCAACCCATATCCTGATGCAACCCAATCATTAAGTAAGTTGATGTTTTGTAATAAGAATTCTTGTAAAATCCGGCACTAGCATCTAAATAATCACTAATATCATAAGTGTAGCCCAACCCTAAATTTTCTTGATTGAAATTATAGTTAGAGCTACCAACATGCAGTGACGCGATATTAACATCAAGTGAATCTGCATTAGCATTTAGTGATATTAGTAGAAATACCGCTATAAATATTTTCATTTTATTTCCCCTGTGTTCCACGTGGAACATATTTCGTTAAAATTCCATACTGTCGATCCGTAAAATCGCAAGAGCATCCTCCGATCAGTCTCTATGCTCTGAGATCACCCAGCTTCGCGACCTGATTTTTCACACCAAACGCAAGGAGGTATTCCGTATGTTTGATCCCAATTATCCG
>JBGMRO010000022.1:0-15970 GCA_048061555.1 Thiohalomonadales bacterium
CAGAGTGGCTATGCAGCGGATTGCAAATCCGTGGACCTCGGTTCGACTCCGGGCTCAGCCTCCATATAAATCAATTAAAAAATTAGCCCAGGTGGCGAAATTGGTAGACGCAAGGGACTTAAAATCCCTCGGCTTTACGGCCGTGCCGGTTCGATTCCGGCCCTGGGCACCACTATCCTCTTTTTTCCGTATTTTTCCCTCTTTTTTACCTGTATATTATCGCACGATAACGCTAACTTTGGCTGTATACAGGGCTTTACGGCCTAATTAGTTACCCAGCGGCATTGTGCGGCGCCATCCGCGATACTACGTACACGGCGACATTGGTCAGGTAACTAACTAGGTAACCGCTAATACGGCTTGTACACTTTATTAGAGGTAAGCGTCATATGAGAGAAACAAAGGGGATATCAAAGCTTTACAGTAGACTCGCTGACCGAGAGATCAAAGCGGCCAAAACAGACTGACAAACAATTCAAAATGATGGATTGTAGAGGTTTATTCATTATCGTTTCGCCGAAAGGTGGGATATGGTGACGATTCTAATATACATCTGACGGCCAGCCGCAAACTTTGTCGCTTGGCATATATCCAGATGTCACGCTAAAGGAAGCGAGGGCTTTACTGGAAGAGTTCCGCAATTTAGTAGCCACTAAAATCAATCCCGCCCATGTCCGAAAAACTGAGAAACTAGCCAAGTCTGATGTGGGCAAAATTAGCTTCGAGGTACTGGCCAGAAATTGGCAGAAGGTTTATAGCCACGGAAAATCCGAAAGTACTGTTAGCCAAACCACATCCCGTATCGATAACCCTATAATTCCAACTCTGGGGCATCTTCCTGTTGCGGAAATAAATCGCAAACAAATTATGGGGGCGTTAAAAAATTGAGGAGCGCGGTACCTACGACACGGCCAACCGAGTGGCAAGCCAAATCAGGACGAAAAAGAAGAAGATCGCGATTATGCTCGAAAAATTGATGTGTTTGTTAGTGATATTGTGAAGAAAGCGACTTGACCCCATTTTTGTGACCCCATTTGCTTAGAGTTCCGACGAGTGATGTTACAGTTGGAATAACTGTTACAACTTACTATCTGGGCGCTCATAATTAAATAACCTCCACGTCCTTGGTTAGATTGTTGTCAATAATAGACCAATATAAAAATTTTGCAGGCTATCACTAAAATTAATACGCTTTAATGGATGGAATGAATAATAATCAACCATATTTAGCTTAAACAAGGGCTTAAATTGAAAAATGTATTACGGTAATACGAAATACAGGCAAAATGTATAAAACTACTCAATGCAAAAACTGTGCTAACGGTGGGTTGTGACGGCGAAATGAAAGAGGGGTCCGTCCCGCGATAAATTAACTTAAGTGATATTGACGTTTTTCTATATTCGGTATCTTAATAACATGACAGGTTTTTTTAATCTCCAGCTCTGTGATACGATATTCAATCGAGTATCGTATTAGAAAGATTTCGTACCTATGATTGATGCATTGTTTATGCAGTACTTGCCCTGTCGTTATTCGTTTTTATCAAAAATCCCCACCGAAGTAGATTTTTACGTCGATATCCGTGGTTAAGGAGAACTATCATAATGTTGGATTTCCGTATGGTATTCCGATTGTATTCCATTCGCGCCAGCCTAGGCCTAATCAAGTGGTGTTTATTGTTAACGGTTCTTCTATTGGGGGCGTGTTCAAGTGACGATAAAGACACGGCTCAAAAAATTGCCTTAACAACCCCGAAAAATATTTTAGCAAAACCGGGTACCCGTGCAGTTCTATTGAGCTGGGGTGGGGTTCGTGGCGCGATAACATATACAGTCTATTGGTCGAATCAGGCCGGAGTGAACACGCGCAGTGGTAACTCAATATCAACCAATATTCCTTTTTTGGAGCATACTGAGCTATCCAATGGGGTGCCCTATTATTACGTGATTACCTCAACCGGTACACGTGGTGAAAGTAGCGCTTCTGTAGAGGTAAACGCTCAACCTGAAGAAGCTGCACCGGCTGCTCCTCTAGGGGTGACGGCCCAGGCGGGTGATGCTCGCGTGCGCCTTGTATGGGAGCCGGTTGCGGGAGCAAACCAATATCGTATCTTTTGGAATAAGAGGGGAACTGTCGGCGTTGCCGATTCAAGTATAGACAATGTGATATCACCGTTTGTACATTCTAGTCTCGCCAATGGTGATAATTATTTTTATGTTGTAGTTGCCGAAAATGCGCAGGGGCTGGGTACGGAGTCAACGCAAGTTCAAGCCCAACCAAAAGCTGTAATCCCCACCGCCCCGATAATAACTGCGGCGACGGTCGACACAAATTCGGTGTTGATTAGCTGGCAAGATATCAGTGCCACTACCAACATTAATGGTGCAAACGATACTCGCTACGATTTATTTTGGAATACCACTGGCAATGTAAGTACCGCAGATACACAAATACGCAACCTTAGCAGCCCGTATCGGCACCTACCTTTGAATCTAGATCAAGACTATTACTATCGCATCCAGGCGCGTAATAACACTGGCAGCAGTGAGTTATCCAACATGGTGCGGGTCAGGCCGCCGACGACCGTAGAACTTAGCCCGGTTGGGGTTATCCCTGCAACGCCTGGCATAATTTCGGTAGGAACTG
Organism: Thiohalomonadales bacterium; assembly: GCA_048061555.1. Taxonomy (GTDB): domain Bacteria; phylum Pseudomonadota; class Gammaproteobacteria; order SZUA-152; family SZUA-152; genus JBGMRO01. The sequence continues at coordinate 2,648 of JBGMRO010000022.1, forward strand.
GAAGTGGTCAATTGAGTTTGAGTTGGGATGCTGTACCGCTTTCCCTCGGCTACAATTTATATTGGACCAACAGCCCAACAGAGGTTATTAGTAAAACTGCGGATGCCAGTATAATTCACAAAATTAGTAATATTAAGGCGCCGTATACCCATATCCAACTTAATAACGGGTCCGAATACCGTTATGCGTTGAGCGCAATAAACAACCACGGTGAAAGTGCCTTGTCTGCGGTATCCGCGGCGACCCCTTTAGTCATAACGCCTGGCGTTCCTGCAGGTTTACGTGTTAGTGGCGGTGACGAACAAATTGCAATTAGTTGGTTGGGGGTTGATAAGGCCCAAGCCTATCGAGTGTATATTACCGATGATTTGCAGGTGGAGCAGATCATCGACTCCGTTACCTCGCATGTCATCGTAGACTCAAATAATCTGGGAACTGCCCTGGTTAATGGTAAAACTTACCGAATAGAAATCAGTGCAATTAATTTCGGGATTAATAGTCCACGTGGTGAGGTACAAACTGCGATTCCTCAAGAGCCACCACCACTGGCGCCAACACGATTAAATGCCGAGCCAAGCAATGCAAACGTTCGCTTAAGTTGGTCGCCCGCTTTACCGCAAGACCCTACGGATCAAGATGAAGACGTGTTGAGTTACCACGTGTATTACGGTTTTCAAGCGGGGGTGACACGCCAAAATGGAAACTTGATACCAGCCACTAACAATGAAGGTCAGCCGAATTATAATTTAATAGTCGATGCGCAAGGTTTATCACATTGGCAACTTAATCATACGCAGCTAAACAACGGCCAACGCTACTATTATATCGTAAGCGCAAAAAACATTGGCGGTGAGAGCCGAGCTTCCAATGGAGTTTGGGCTAGGCCGCAAATTGACATAGCTTCTTTGCCGAATAATATTTGGGCGGAGGCAGGTGATAATCAAGTTGTGTTGCATTTTTCAACGGCCACCGATACCTCGGATAACTCCCACAATCTTTATTGGAGTAAAATTATAGAAGCCGGTGCAGACTCGGTTTCGGTACGTTCTGCGACTCAGGTCATTACCAATATAGTTCCAGGATACGTTTTTCAAGATGGAGATAGCAATGGCAATACTTACTTTTTTCGTCTAAGCGCGGTAAATGCGGCGGGTGAGAGTAATCAAACTAGTGAAGTGAGTGCGCGCCCACAAATTCCTGCGCCACAAAGTGCACCGCAAAATCTAGCCAGCGTAGATATGCAGTCTCAAGTTCGACTTATATGGGATAGTATTCCAGACGCAACTCAATATGTATTGTATTGGTCGACTGAACCAGATATCGATACCGAAGTGAGTAGTAAAATTAGTGGCAGTGATGTGCAGTCCGGTTATGTGCATAGTGGGCTCAATAATGGGCAGGTTATCTATTACAGAATAGCCGGTGTCAATGCAGGCGGTGAAGGAGTCTTGTCAAAGCTGGTTACCGCATTACCTAGATTAGATGCACCACTAAAACCCAATAATTTGGTCCTGTCACCTGCGGATACACAAATATTTGTAAACTGGCCATTAGTTGCTTCTGCTAGCAGTTACACACTATTTTGGCACGCCGAACCAATAGGTACTGATCCTCTGCAAAACTGGTCAAGTCGCAGCGGCGCAATACCAGGAAGTTCGGTGAAAGGACTTATCAATGCACAGCTTTATCACTTTCGTTTACTGGCACACAATGCAGGTGGCACAAGCTTGCCGAGTGAGCAAGTTAGCGCCGCCCCTGAACAAGCATCGCCAGCAACACCGTCTGGATTAACTGTCGCGGCCGGTGATGCGCAGCTGGTATTAAACTGGTCTACAACGCTTGACCATAGCTACACCTTATATTGGAGCGCAGATGCTGCTGTCCTCCCAATAGATAGCGGTAATCAAATCACTGATATACGTCCCGCCTATACACACTCTGAAATTAGCGCAGCAATACCGCTGAGTAATGGGGTAACGTATTATTACCAGCTAACGTCGACTCACCAAAACAATCTCGGTGGTGAAAGCGTGGCAACGGCCGTCGTACAAGCCACACCCGCTGTTGCTATTCTAGGCGCACCTCAGGCCTTACGCGCAGAAGCGGGCGATGCTGAGGTGTTACTTAATTGGCTGCCGCCAATATCAACAACTGGCCCAAATAATTATACGCTGTATTGGAGCAATGTCGCCGGTCAAGCGAGCAATGGCACCGCCATCAGTAATTTGACTAACGCCTCTTATACACACAGCGGATTGAGTAACAACCAAACCTATTATTACGTAGTTACCGCTACGCCGGTCGTCGGTGGTGCGGAGAGTCTCGCATCACTTAGTGCCAGCGCTAATCCAAAAGGTAAAAAACCAGCGCAAATCGTTGGGGCATGGGTTACGCCGGGTAATGCTCAAAATTTATTGGGCTGGCAGGCAGATGCATTGTCTAGTCAATATAAAGTAGAGTGGTCTACACAATACGATGTGGTGAATAATCAGTTACTCGGCACGGTAGGGCAAACTATTGTACTTGCGTCTAGTACGCAGTTCTTGCATGCAAATTTAAACAACAATGAAACTATCTACTATCAGCTTAGTGGTGAAAACAATAATGGTGAAGGTGGAGTTTTACAGACCGGACCTGCTTCGGTTGTCATTAGCGGCACGCCTCAAATTCAGACCAATCAGACGCCACAAATAATCGAAGGCACTCCGTTAAGTGTCGATATGGACGAAGACGGTAGTCCAAAGGCTTTTTCATTAACCTTAAACGCCAACGACAATGATGCGGATTTTTTAAATTGGCGGATTGCCAATATCGCAAATGACGGTGTTGCGGCGGTGACTGGAAATAACGTCAGTGCCCTGGTTAGCTACAGCCCTACAGCTGAATATTTTGGTGGCGATCAATTCATTGTCGAAGTTGACGATGGGCGGGGCGGCACCGACCGTATTACGATTGATGTCGTGATTACAGCACAGAACGATGCGCCGGTATTTAATTTCTTTGCGGCGCCGACAAGTTTGAATGGCGCATCCATTAATATTAGCGCGAGTGCGACAGATATCGACAACAGCATTTTGGCCTATACTGCGAGCAACCTACCGCCAGGTCTAGTTATAGATTCTACGTCCGGTCAAATAAGCGGTGTTATTTCTCCGACTGCATCGGCTGGTAGTCCTTATAATGTGAGCCTCAGTGTCGATGACCAAGATCCTATCGCCAGTGCGCAAGACAATTTGGATTTTACTTGGACCGTAGTGGAGCTGGGTGCAGATCCAAGTTTGACGACGGTAATTATAGATCCGGTTGCAGCCAGTGTTGATGCGGGTAGCCAAATAAGCATGATAGTGACCGCACGTGATGTTAATGAAATTGCACTGACTAGTGGTGGAAATATTGTAGCGTTGACTATTACTGGGGCTAATGCAAATTTAACGGCGGCGGCAGCTTTACCCGCAATCGATAATAACGATGGCACCTACACTCTATCCTATACAGCAAATATTGCAGGCGTGGATACGTATGTCATTACGCTTGAGGTGGCCGGCAATCCTGTGGCGATTTCGGGTAACTACACTAAAACGATACGACCCTTGGGCGCAGATATCGCAGCGAGCAGTGTCAGCTCATCACCTCCAGGTGATGTTACCGTCGGGAATAGCGTAAACATAGAACTGTTGGTTAGAGATAACTTAGGTAACCCAACCAATGCTACAACGGTGGTCATGAGTGTTGCCAATGCCAATCCTCAAGGCTTGACTCCAAGCAACCCAGTAGTAGGAACCTATCAGGCAAGTTATGTCGCTGCCACAGCGGGTGTAGATGATTACAGCGTTATCGTCAACGGTTTACCCATTACGCTGGCTTCAAAATCGATAGTTGTAGGCAATGTGGCGCCCAGTGATATCACTCTGGTCAGTACCGGTATTGCGGAAAATAGTCTCGATGGCAGTATGGTGGGTACATTAGATGTTGCAGATAGTAGTGGTGATGTCCATACGTTTAGTTTTGTGCCCAACAATAACAACGCCAATGGGCGATTCAGCCTGGTAAACAATGAACTGCGCGTTGCCAATGGATCATTGTTCGATTATGAAACCAACCAATCGCACTTGATAACAGTGCAGGTCACCGACCAAGGCAATTTAACCTTCATCAAGGATTTAAGCGTAACGATCAATGACGTCAATGATGTGGTGCCAGTGATTAACAATACCGGATTGGCGTTGGATATAGCGGAAAACAACACTTTCGTTGCAATACTCGTGGTCGACGACATTGATACTGTTAATGCAGCTTACACCTACACCTTGAGTGGCAGCGACGCGATCCACTTTGAGGTGCAAAACAACCTATTGCAATTCAAGGCGGCAAACACACCTGATTATGAAATACCGGCGGACTTAGATTTAAACCGTGTTTACGATGTGAGTGTTGCGGTAAATGACGGTGTTAACGATAGTGCGGTCAAGACCTTTACGTTAACCATAACCGACGTGGCTGAAGCTGTGCTAGCCAACAGTATAATAAACATTACGATCCCCAATGCAGCCCCCGACATTACCGCCGGTGATTTGGTTGAATTAGATTTACAAGTACGTGATATCAACAACCAACCTACCGATGCGGTGGTTACAATGTCGATAAGCGGTGCCAATTTCAATAAACCATTGATACCTAGCCGGATTAGTTTAGGTGATTATAAGGCGAGTTATACAGCCGAAATTACTGGCGCTGATACCTATAGTATTTTTGTAGATTCGCTAATAGTCACTCCATCACCCTTTAGAATAATAATATCGGGTGCGGCAAATCTTGCAAATAGTACTTCCACAATAACACCGATCGGTCCTGCAACGGTGGGTGATAGTGTGGTGATTGAATTAATTCTGCTGGATGATTTTAATAATGCAACCTCCGCCGAGGTGTTAATAAGTGTTAGTAACGCTAATACGTTTACGCTAACACCGGTTAATCCAGCAACAGGTACTTATCGCGGCAGCTATAACCCCGTAAATGGAGGTACCGATGATTATACCGTTACCATTAATAGTGCACCGGTAGCTATACCTTCAAAATCAATTTTTGCCGCACCGACTAATATCGCACTAAGTAACGCGTTAATCCCGGAAAACAGTGCTAACGGAACAATCGTAGGGCAATTGACCACGACAGATACCGTGGGGGATATAATCACTTATTCATTTGTCGCACCGAATAATGATGCAGGACTGCGTTTTGGTGTCGATGTTAACGATAACTTAATCGTTCTAGATGGATCACGTTTAGATTTTGAAACCAGTACTAGTCACCTAATTACCGTACAGGCGCAAGATCAAAGTGGTTTGACGTTTAGTAAAAATTTCACCATTTCGCTCAGCAATGTAAACGACACCCTAACCGCCACTAACTTAAACGCGCCAGAATTTTTTATAGAAGGCAATGTATTTACCCTAACACCTATTGTGGTGAGTTCACCCTTTACCGACCCGGTGACCGCGAGTTTATTACCTTCGGTTTTCGCCTCAGGTAGTTTATTGATGCAGAACCTTGGCTTGTCGGTCGTTATCACTAACAACGCAGTTACAGGGCAATGGAACGTCAGTGGTAGTACAGTCGACGTGACAAGCGTATTAGCCGCAGTTACTTACACGAATGGCCCTTTATACGTACCTGATGTGAGTATCGCGGTTACCATTAGTGACGGTATACGCCCGGCCTTAACCGGTAACAAACAATTTAACATGACCCCAATCGCGGCTATCATCGCGACCAGTAACGTCGTGATTAGTCCACCGAGCCCAGCGGCGGTTGGGGATAATATCAGCATAGACGTGCAAGTTCGGGATGCCGCGAATAACCCGCTAGATGTCACTCTGAACATAAGCGTGAGCGGTGCCAACCCCGGTCCAAATCTAGCAATATCGAATCCGTTACCTGGAAACTATAGCGCGAATTATATCGCCAACAATGCCGGCGAAGATAACTATGTGGTATTAATCAATGGCTCACAAATTAACACCTTGCCACATACCATTGGCGCACCGGCGGCTCCGACCGACATTAAATTGAGTAATCGCACGATACCGGAAAACAGTGCAGGTGGCAGCTTGGTAGGTGTCTTGAGTGCCATCGATAATGCAGGTGATGCACATACCTACCAGTTTGTGGCCCCTAATTCGAATGCCGGGGGGTTGTTTACGATAGTCGGTGATCAGATACAGGTTTCGAACGGTCTTGGGTTTAATGACCTGAATTATGACTCCACGAATAATTCATTTTTGATAACGGTGCGCGCCACCGATCAAAGTACCTTGTCGGTCGATGTGGGTTTCAGGATCAGCCTTATGGATTTGAACGACATAACGCCGCAATTATTTAATCCTACCCTCGCCATCAGTATCCCCGAAAACCGGCGGCAGGTGATCGAGCTGGTACTTTCTGATAAAGATTCTGTGAATCAGCCTTTTGTATACACCTTTAGTGGTGAAGACGCCGCGCTGTTTGAAGTCGACAACTTAATGTTACAGTTTAAGGCATCTGCGATCCCAGACTTTGAATTGCCAGGCGATGTCGGTCCGACTAATTCGTACAATGTTGGTGTGTCAGTTAATGATGGGGTGAATCAAAGTGGTGTGAAAGACTTTGTCATTACGGTTACTGATTTACTGGAAGATCCAGCGCTAATTTACTATGTCAGTGATGCAGCCCAAGATGATACCGCAGACGGTTTGACTCCTTTGACACCCAAGAAAACGATCAATGCCGCAATTGCGGCAGCGATTTTGGCGGCGCCTGGGGCGCCTGCTGACATTCGTGTGGCTGTCGGTCATTATAAGGTCGATTCTAGTCCTACGGTAAATACGCACATCGTACTTAAAGATAGAGTTTCGTTGTACGGTGGTTATACGCTCGACTTTTCTAAGCGATTACCTAAGTCCAATGCAACGATAATTGAAGATATCAGTAACGTTGCTACGGGTGTAATCGCCCAGCCCAGTCGAGCCATTGATTCGGGCGACGGCATATCCCCGGCGACGGTCGTGGATGGATTCACAATACGCGGCAGTTCGATGCCTAACGGCGACTTTAGCGCCGCTATCCGGGTTTATATAGTCGTTTCTATAGCTGGGCAAGGCCCGACTATTAGGAATAACATTATCTATGCAGGTTACGGAAGTTTGCACTCTACTGGAATATGGCTGCTAAACTCCTCCTCCCTTATAGAAAATAATATAATCCACGCGGGGACCGGAGAAGGTCGATCCTGGGGGATTTATTCTTTAGGACAACGCCCCGTTATTCGATCTAACCAAATTAATGGACGTACCGGAGGAGTTGTTAATGGGGCGGGCGCAAATATTTCCAGCGGAATTTCTGCTATTGGTGCTGCAAAAATACATAATAATAAGATCCATGCTGGTTGTTTAGGGACGTGCGAGGAATCATACGGTATTGAGGCAGGGGGCGTGCGCGTGCTGTCAATCGAGGATAACATCATCTATGGTGGCGGAGGCACACTAAAAACAGTTGGTATAAGTGTAGCAAACGCACAACCCACAATTCGCCGTAACACTATCTACGCAGGTGATGGTGCAGGTCAATCTATAGGGATAGACAATACTGTTGGTACAGTAACTATTGGTGCAGCAATCAACATTAGCAACAACATAATCCACGGAGGCCGGTCTTTGGCCTCGGTAGGTATTCAAAATTCTAATATTGCATTTGCTCGCATACGCAATAATATTATCGACGGTGGATTTGGTAGCGTAACCGCTTACGGTATTAGTAACTTACTCACCACCGTTAACCCCCATATCGACAACAATATCATATCAACTACGGGAAGCTCCACGGCCTATTGTATATTTGAAGAAGGCGGTAATGTCAGTCCAAAAAGCCTTAGGAATAACAATTTATATAATTGTGGTACCGCTATCTATTTTGATGCGGATGCCGGTTGTGGCGGGGCGAATACTCGTACCTGTACTTTGTCCCAAATGCAGGCTTTAGAGGATATTGCCGAAGGGGTGAGTGGTAATGTGTCAACCGATCCCTTATTCATTGATAAAGACGGACACGATAATGATATTACCACGCTAGAAGATAACGATTGGCGTTTTAGTGGTGTTTCACCCAGCATTGTCAGCGCAGGTGGTTTAAACGGTTTTGACAATCCAGTGTGGGGCTATGTGAATGACAACGATGGCGCACTAAGACCCGCAAGTGGCAATCCGTGGGGGATGGGCGCGTTTGATACCACTGCCACATTCTATGTTAGTGCCGGCGCGGCTAACGATGCTGGTGATGGGCGCACCCCGCTAACCGCAAAGTTAACGATTAACGCAGCAATCGCAGCGGCTACCGCACCAGCAATAGTACGCGTAAACGCAGGCACCTTTTTAGTTAATTCGGATAGCACCGGCATCCAAACTCATGTGGTCATGAAGGAGGGTGTGTCGTTGTCTGGTGGTCACAGTGCAAGTTTTTCAAATCGAGATGCAGACATACATATCAGCGCGATTACCGATGTGAGTGGTGAGATCACGACAGGGTCCAATCCAAGTTCAGCAATCGAAGCTGGCCCTGGAATCAGCAGAGCCACCCACCTAGAAGGTTTTACGATTAACGCGAGTGGAACAGCGCCGGTGGAATTCTCGACAGGCGTGCTTAATAACAATGCCGCCCTAGTAATTACGAATAATATAATTAACGGTGGTGCCGCAGCGTTTCAGTCTAATGCAATATATAACGCCGCAAATTCTGATGTGGTGATTAAATATAACCAATTAAATGGTGGGCCATTGCTTGATTCATCCGGGGTATATAGTCAAAGCTCATCTCATAACGTTCAATACAACGTCATAAGTGCGGGTCACGGCGTCAGGAGTAGTGGTGCCGGGAACTATCAAGCTATTATTGAAAATAATCTCATTAGCGCCCGCGTCGGCGGTATTTTCAGCGCTAACGGGGGGCACGCAAAAGTTCATAACAATACGATGCATATAAGTGGCGCCTATGCGATACAAATATTTTCTGGGGCTTTCGCGTCCATAAAAAATAATATTATGATGTTAACTCCGCCAGCACTTTTGGATGTAGTGAGAGTCTGCGTTAAAGTAAGGCATACCATATCAGAAGGCATGTTAATGACAGTGCACAACAATAACCTAAGTGGTTGTACGACTGCATTTGAGGGTGACTTGGCCGTTTGCACAACGGTAAATGATGGCGATACCAGTGATTTTACCTGCTCCCTTTCAGATATGGAAAGTTTGTCAATAATTGCAAATTCTAGTAGCGAAAACATACCATCAAATCCGACCTTGGTTAATCTGACAGGCCCAGACAGTGACGTATCTACAATGAATGATAATGATTGGCACCTACAACCGACATCACCAATTGGAGTACGTGAAGGTGGTCTTGATTTATCCGAAAATTTAACTATTTTCGACAAAGACAGAAAAGCACGAACCATCTTAGTTAGTCCTCCTGCTAACGTTAATGCCGCCGGATGGAGTATGGGTGCGTATGAGCAAGATTAGAGTATAAATTATTGGCGTTATAATGGGGCAGTTTCGGAGCTGCACCCTTTTATCTCCCTTATGTTGAAATAATCAAGGATGATCAATTATGAAAAAAACCGCTATAGCGAAATTTCTTTTATCTATTGGATTCGCCGTACTGACTGTATTGATGTCAGGGTGTGCGACAATCTATCGTATTCCGGTATTCGATAATGTACCCCAAAGTATTTCGGAGACTGAAGTTAGAGTCGGAGTGAATAAAGATCACATGCGGCTAAGCTTTGCTGCGTTAAATACGTCAGTGGCTGGCGCTCAATTTGGTTTGCTCGGTGCGGTTATAGGATCGGTAATTGACAGTACTGTTAATAGATCTAATTTACAGAAAGCAGATGAAATCGCAAAAAAATCATATAAAAATTCATCTTTTAACTATGATATTGAGAAAGAATTTTCCGATGTGCTCGATCTGACATTGGGGTCGGACCTGCGCAACCCCTTGAAGCGAAAAGATATTGACCTAAATCAGCGCTTAAATTGGCCTTAGGAGGCCCTTTTCTTAGGTAAATTGGTCGTTCTAAGGACGGAGTCTTATGGCAAGAGCTAACCGATATTTCTTGCCGGGCAATGTTTGGCATATTACTCATCGATGTCATTAGAAATTCTTCCTGTGCAAATAAAGAAAGAAAAGGGGTGTTCTGGGAAGATAGTTACCATGTTACCGCAACGGATGTCGAAGGGTATTTGGCTCGCTGTATGACATATATAGATTTGAACATGGTTCGCACTGGTACGGCTACGCACCAGATGAGTTGCCGATACGTGGTTATCCGGAAATTAAAAATCCGCCTAAACGTTATGTTGTTATCGATTATCAAGCACTGCTAGAAGAGTTTAGACTTACCACTCTATAAGCAACTGTCGTGCACCTGTCATCTATGTTGGTTCTATCTTTTAAAAATTGAAGGCTGTGAATAGATAAATCTGGGGATTGGTTAACATTTAAGCTAATTCTATTCTGCGGCAAATAACTGCGGGTTTAGAGTGGCGTTAACACGAAAGTCTTGCGGTGGGCCAACCTATGTTTATCGAAAAGAATAAAGCAGAGTTGGCTAACCGAGATGAGTATCGGGAGTCGATGGAGACCAACCGCGGACGACTACTTCGAGAGCCTAATATTGCTTATAGGGCTGATATTGTGGGTGAAATGGCCAGTTTAAAGCGGAATAATACGGTTATATTGGAGTAAATATTAAAAGGTTACGTAGGTTCGACCCACCGATTTGTACTTATTATATCGGTACGCGCTTCAATAATACCGAACAACTTCTTCGCCGCGGGTACCTTTTCTCCTTCCACTACGCGCCGCTGTATTTGGTCGATTATCCTAATTTAATTAGTTGGGTTGTTGCGAGGGTGACTAAGGTGCTGAAGATAACTATTTTTTTCCTTACATTTCCATTGCGTTAGTATTTATGGACGGGCACTAGTTAGTGAGTTGAGCGCTGAACTATAATCGATCTATATGGGCTTGTATCTTTGATATAATGTTATCGAAATCAGGCAGGCCTTCGTAATACAGTGAGCTAGTGGTTAAGAATTCCTTTCTATACAGATTTCGTGTATCACTGTTGCTTAGTAAGAACGCTTCATTTTCCGAAATATTTATCTCGTCATCTTTTCTAAATCGCACATTTTTTCTTTCGTGGTATTCCGTCGTTCCTATAAATGACTGAACAGAGGGGTATTCCAACAATTGTGAAACATCATAATAATGGCGTAAGAAATTGCTGGGGAGGTTGTTAGATTCTTGTTGTTGCCTGAATTTTGTGGATATAGCCTGTAGTTTTTCAACAAAAGTATAGCCTGGATGGTAGCACTTAATATTTTTCGCCTGGTTATCTAGTACAGCTACAGGAGTACTCGTGGCTTTATCATATGCCCATGAAGAAATCGTGACGTTTTCGTTGGGTGTGGTGTCGTCAAAACCAACTTCAAGCAGAATGCCGTCTTTTAGGCCTTCTATCTCACCAAATAGAGTTTTATAGTTGAGCCGGATTCCACCACTTCGATATATTTGATCATCAAAGCTGTGATCGCGTTCAACACTGACAATTCCGTCGATGCGAATATTATCCGCCAGCCAGTCATAGAATTTCTTCCGTGACTGGATGTGGTGAGATTTATTAGTTTGGTTTTTTCCAATGGCAACTTCAAATGGTGCGCAATCTGGGTCAATGCGAATATCAATATCCTCAGAAAACCGTTGTATGATTCCGAAACCTTTTGAGAGTGATGTACCACCTTTGAGTTCGAAGTTAAAATTCTGTTGTGTTAGCCCAAAAAGGCTTTGCATGATCCAATAATCTTTTTCTACCAACTGTGGGATAATTCCTCTTTCATCAGCTTCAATTTGTAGTAGGGAAGAGAAGTCGTCCAGCTCGTGCAGATAAGGGTCACGCGACATTCGCTAGAACCGAGTCAAAGTATTTTTTACTCGCTACATTGGCGTATTGCTTAACGGCGCGTTTGAGTTTTTTCGGTTCCATGCGGAGCGCTTTTTCAGCCACGTTTCTACGAAGAGCGTTTTGATCTTCCGCGAGTGATTTGAGATTGTTCATCAAATCAACCAATAGGAACTCTTTAGTCATTTTTTTGGGGAAACGGTATTTGCGGCGAAACTCAAATTTTTGTCCACCCAATTCGAAGATACCGTGGCGCTTGTGGTTATAGACAACGCGGCTGTTGTACAGTTGGGTGCTTCCCAGTCCCAAAGCATTGTATGCATTGGGCGAGGTGAGTAGGAACTCACCGTCTTTTAAGAATGCTTTGACCAGCTGATGCTCATTTGCAGGCACCAGGCCAAATAGGGATGATTTGGGGAAGTAGTACAGCCCATTCTGAAGTTTTTGAAGCACACCTCCATCTACCAGCTCACGGGCATGACGATCTACGCTTTTGGACCATTGGGCCAGATCTGTGCGACGGTAAACTGTACCTGGCTTTAGCTGTTTTTTTAGATAATCTAGACGATTCATATTTTGCTTCCTTAACAGGTAGGATAGCCTGTTGACCGAAGAATGACAATATGATTAGTAAAAAAACATGCAAAAAATGGTGCAACATAATGTATTATAAAGATTAATAATAAATAGTACTTATTTGTAATACTTGTCGATAGGGTGTCCGGTTTCACAGGGTGTGGAGCTTTTAATTCGTGTGCCCGATATTAAGATTATTCTCACGTTGTACCGCAACACGAAATGTACCGGCATATGTACCGTAAAAATACTAAATACGAATAAAAACAATGACTTAAGACATTAAAACCAGTTCAATTCCAGCCCTGGGCACCACTTTGTGTTTTTCTGAAATTGGAGTAGGTGACACTGACTTAAGGCTCTTGGGTATGTGAGAAGTCAGCGTGAAAATCAAGTGCTGTTATCATGCCAAGAACAGGACGACGCTTACTTATATCGGAAGGTTATTATCATGTGATGGGATGAGGTCTAGAATGACACCAAATATTTGCAGAAAAAATTGATAAACAAGACTTTCTTCACCGGGATTTGAGTAAATATCGGGTTAGCGCAGCGTATTTCAGGTATGTTACCTAAACAGTTACCTAAACAATTACAGTAATATCAACATTCCCGATCTTCTTCATCACTTTAACCCCCACATCTTGGGGATGCCGTCGTAACCTCAAATCAACAACCGCATTCCCTATTTTTAAATTATTAATTTCCATACGCTCAAGGAAAGCGGGTAATAATGGATAGTTGAAACAGATTTG
>JBGMRO010000023.1:0-15587 GCA_048061555.1 Thiohalomonadales bacterium
GTCGCCTGCCTTGCCCATCGATAAAATACTGCGGAGCGCGGCTCGCCGTGGCATTTTGGCCGGGAATGACAATCGATATGTTCTCGGGCAAACCATCGTTGAACAAGCGAATGACCAACCCCGTTCCCGTATCTTGATTGGTCAACATTGGACCGGGTACAGTTGGTGGATTAGTTATACTCGTACTACAACCTGTCACTAATTCACCTAGCGTAGCGACTTGCGCAAAACCCCACATCGGGATAACCACACCATCTGCATCCATTGTTTTGTTGAAGGCGCCGGCACACAGAAATACTTCTGCTGCTTGCACGGTTCCAGCCCCTAAGGCCAGTGCGCCTGACAAAAGGGTCGATATCATTATTTTATTCATACCTAAAGACCTCTCCATTTTTTTCTCTTTATGTGTCCGTTGCATAGTCATCGCCTATGGAATCGTGGCACTTGGTGGCTCAACAATCATCATTGTCATCATGCCGCCCGGGAAAATATCATTGTTTGACAGTTCTTTTTCGTTATGTGAATGCCACATGTAGAACATGCCACCATTTATATTCAAACCGCCTTCACCCGGCGGTAAATCGGCAGCCGCCCCCAGGAACGGGCTACCGCTATAATAACCAGCGAAGGTTAGATCTTGATTTTCAGGCAGAGTTACCGGAAATTTTAGGCAGTGTGAAGCGAGGTCTTCGTTGAGTTCGATGGTCGCAGGCGGAAGAGGAGGTATCGCGGCTGGGTCACCGTTCAGACACTGATCTTTGGTTTGATAAGCGAGATCATCTCCATGGCCGTAAATATCCCAACCCATGCCGACACCGGTCCATTGCCAAATCATGTCATAGGTCGAACCTGGCAATACCGGTAAGGTATAATCCGAATATGCCAGGTCAGCTATCGCCACGGGTTTCGCGGGTGATGTACCGGTGCTCATTAAATTGCCATCACGTGCGATCAAGTCGTAGTTATTACCATGTATATGGAACGGATGCATTGCGCGACCACCGCCAATTACACGCAATAGTACACGTTCGCCCGGACGCATTCTTGCGATTGAACCATAGGGTTGATGGGGTAACCAGGTGACATTATCTGGGAAAAATGTATCAGGACCGTTGCGACCATTGATAAACCATAAAACAGGGTTGCTGACCGTATTGTCGACCAGTGCGATAAGACCAAACTCCACCAGCCTATGAATACTCGGATCCATTTCCGTTAACAAAAATAAATATTCATGGTCATAGCCTGAATGTCTACCGCTTGAGACGCTAGCGGGATGGGTAATATTATCATTATATGCCTGCCCCGCTGTTGCGGATCTTACGATCAGCGCACCTACCAAACCCATTTCTACCTGAAGTCCTGGTCGGGTACCACTGTGGTAAGTATACGTACCAGGTTTACCCGCCGTAAACGTGTATGTCACGACATCGAGATCAGTGGTACTTTCTTGAGTTAGTAGACCGAGAGAACCACCCGTCGCGCCAACACCTTCCTGACCAGGAAATATCATTGATACTGGCATGGGCGCAGGCGGAGCAGATGCGGGCACATCGGGCAGTTTGTTACGTAACGTAATAGTGACTACATCACCCTGATTAACGATCAATGTTGGCCCTGGATATTGCATAGGCTGATTTTCAACACTGTAACCCCATACTAGAACCGTGTCGCCATCCGGCGTTGGTATACTGCCGGCGGATACGTCGAGGTTAAACGCGGAGGCTCCTGCACTTGAATTAAACAAACCAGGGATAACTGCGCCTGCTGATGCATCGGTGATTCCCATCGCAAGACCGGAGGCCGCCAGTGCAAATGTCGAAATAATATTTCGAGATTTTATTAATAATTTATTCATTTTGTAATATACCCCTCTTCCCTAAATTACTGGCGATGGTGCTGATGGTGGCGAAATAAAGATTTCCGTCATCATACCGCCATAATCTTCTGTGTTGTTGCTCAGAAAGTTCATGTTGGTCGTATATAAAAAGTAGGTCCCTGGAGCCACACCTGTTGTATCAATAATCACATCCCAGGCTTCACCGCCACCTAAGGTGACTGATTTCGTATAGTACGAAAGATCGATGCCGTCGGACCCTTTCAATTGACGTGCTCCCTTGCCGACGACCCTCATGTCTAGACCCAATGCCGTTAAGGTGTAATAGTTGGTCACGTTTAAATTCGAAAGCCTCAATAGGATTTTTTGGCCGACGTTTGCTTCAACAAATGCCGATACTTTTTGGGTGACCTTACCACCTGTTTCTGGGGGGGGGACTAATGCTCCCGGGTTGACTGTATCGGGATAACCACGACCATTCAGCATGGCATACGTGTCTTTCATACCTGCAAAAGGCAAGGGTTGCGTATTCATACTGGCGTCATGAAAAACGGGGTCGAAAGAGGCCAATTGAATCGCGGCTTCTACCTGGTAGACAGTTGAACCGTCACCATCGTTGTAGGCATAGCGATCGCCAGCGGTATGAAAATAGGAACCCAATGGAGTACCAACAGCGACCTTGTCCTGCCCTGCATGCACATATAGATTACCTAACATGCCCATTTGCATATGCTCGGTCGCCTCCACGTGACAGTGATACATATAGGTTCCGGGTTCGACGACGTTATAGTAGTAGGTTAGGCTCGCTCCCATATTGACTGAAATAGTCGCATCCGGCACACCATCAAAAATAGCTGACGCCTGCGGAAAACCATGAAAGTGGACCGTATGTGGATCAGACAAATCTGGACGATTTGCCATACCCACATTGGTCAGGGTGAGATAAAACTCCTGATCCTGCTCCAAGATAATACTGGGTGCAGGAACATTAGCGGCTAAAGTCCCATCAAGGATCGACGTCGCTGCGGTCGACGTCGTAGTAAGATCTGAAAAACTGAAGACATATTGCAGTTTTGCCGCATCGTCTGCCATTTTAACAAAGCCATCACCGGCGCTGATATGCATACATTTTACGTTTCTTCCAAAATTGGGTGACAGCGGGTTAGCGGCATCGGCATCAAATGCCGCAACCTCCGAGGCGTCGATCCTACCGTTCCCATCGCCAAAGGGTAATGCATCCGCAGGACACTGTACATAAGGTGCCGCGCTTGCGGTAAATGGTAACCCTGCGAACAGTAGCAATACCGTAATCGAGGTTATACTTTTATTCGTTCTGTCCATAGTTTTTAGACCTCTCTCATATTAAAGATTTTTGACTTTTTCTAGTCAAACTGTTTACGGTACCAATGCCGATGGACCCGGTGGTTTGTTATAAAGTACGCCCAGTATTGAATAATCAATAAAATTAACCGTGCCATCTCCGTTAAAATCTGCGTCAGGATTATAGCTAGGGTCTCCCACCACTGTATTGTAATGCGAACCAAAAATCGCGTAGTCGATAAAATCAACTGGCAGCGTTAGACCACTGTTATTCAGATCTGCATCACAGCGGTTTCCAAAGCCGTCTCCATTGGTATCAAGTTGGCTTGGGTTGGATGCCAGAATGCAGTTATCCAAGTCATCTTTAATACCATCACCATCGCTATCAGGTACGTCAACCTCGTCCGCACCTTTATCTATAACGAGTTCAATCGGTCGGGTTAACAAACCATCAATATCGTCGGTAATCATTGTATCGAAACCCGTATTTACTGCAGGCGAATTACTGAACAGATGATAGTTTCTTATCAAACTTAAGGGTCCATATCTCACATCGATAAAATTACCGCCTTCATCAATGGCCGGAGCAGTGTTTGGTATTGTCAGCTCTACCTGGGCGAAAGTGACATCACGATTACCATTTCCAAAGCCCCGGATGAACAATGGATCGCCGGTAGTATTGGATATGTCATAGCCTGTCGCATCGGTCAAGATACCGTTCATCGGACTCAATCTGGATGCAGGATCCTGTACGTTTAGGTCTGAATACAGCGGCGCAGCGGTTGGCACTAACCCAGGACTAGGATTAGGACCAGGAATCGTTTGAGCCAACCAATGGTAAGTGCGATTTTTCCAGATTACATTGTTCACTAACGCAGGATCAGAAAATTTCTGCGCGGCTGCCGCTTCTCCTGCTGCGAGTGCCGTATCAAGTACGCCTTGAACAGCTATATTATGTAAAACCGAAACGATACCCGCACCGTCCTCACCTTTAGATTGAGTGGGTGTTCCATTTTGGAAATTTTTCCCCGTGGTTGAGGTGCTCATGTTGTCCGCAATAGTATTGTTGGTAATTTCAACATTGACTGCGTCTTGCATCGCTATACCACCGCCGGCGTTGCCCGCTACGTTGCCAACGATCATGTTATTTTCGATCAATATTTTAGCGGGGTTGTAAATACCTAGAGGGTAAATGTCTAAGCCATTATTATTAGAGAGTCGGATACCCCCACCAAAGCCGGCTGCGGCATGATTGCCTTCTATGTGATTGCGAAGTATCGAAACAGAACCTGAACCTTCGCCAAGCCCTTTAACTGGCGCAATACCGGCAATATAAATACCACCACCGTCGGGATATAAGCCCTGACTGAAAGACTGGTTAAAGACAATCATATTATCTGCAATAAGACCATTCTTACTCAGCCCCTGATGACCGATACCGGCACCATTGCCCGAGGTAAAATTACCGCAGATAAAATTTTCTGTAACTGCGTAATTATTAGTGCCAGCATGAATAGAGATACCACCTCCTGATCCGCCGGTACCCCCATTATTTACAATATGATTGTGGTGCACGGTAACATCCTGATTAAGACTGATATTAGGGTCGACCGTATAGAGCTTGTTACCGAATCGAATACCACCACCGAAATTACCCTGATTACCCGCGATGCGGTTGTTACTAATGGAGAGATTGTGGGCATAACCATTGACCAACAAAGCTCCTCCTTGATCGGCACCCTTCAGTGTCAAACCGTCGATGCGAGAATCGGCATTTGCATTCCAAGTACCCGCTTTTGCCATCACTAGGATTACGGGTGACTCGTCTGATTGAAAGGCGTATGGAGAAGTAGGTCCTGCCGTCAGATTGACTTTTTGGCCCGGTGCTTTTGTTACAGCGCCAGACTCAATAAGTGCGCGCACATCTTTGCGCCAGTTAATTAATTTTTTCGAGGGCAAACGCAATGCGTTGATAATAGTCGATCTCGCACCCCAGCCCTGCAGCTTCAGTGGTCGATCGACGATGACCATTTCAAAATACTCACCAGGTGCAATTAAGATCAACGAACCGTCGGGTGCACCAGCACCATTGAGACCACCCTTACTAATCGCCGCTTGTATATCGCCGCCGGTAAGGATACCCGATGGAGTAACGGTGATAACATTTTGAGCCTTAGTCGTTACCGTCACACCGAGACGGCTACTCAATCCGTTGGAACGCGTGACCGTCAATTCTCCAGTCGGCGTCTCTAGTGGAATAACGGCTGTAATGGTTGCATCTGACCAAGTGACAATCGTTAACGGTGTGGAACCCAGCATTGCCGAACCTTGCGTGCCACCAAAACCATAGTCACGGGTAATCTTTCGTGGCGATCCAGGGTTGCCAGTAAATTCAGGATTCGGTACGAGGAGCAATCCCGTCGAGGTAATGACAATAGTCCGTGCGGCATCTGCCGAGGGCAGATTTGTCCCTACGGTAGTAACGAGGGGTACATAAGGTCCGACACCACCAGCAGGAACATCTACCTTCGCTATTTCAGGCTCAAGAGTGGGTATCTCACAATCTACCGGAAACTGTTCGGGACCCGCGAAGGCCGCAATCGGAACAACCGGCGTATCGAGATATGAGGTCGAGCCAGGCATAAATTGCATCGCATAACAGGTCGTGGAATAGTTGGCTCGATAGTTAGGGTCCACGTCCAATGTCAAAAGATCCGGTGTACCGTCATTAATACAGGCCTGCAACATGTGCGGCTGTACCCCTGAAGGACTCGCTATATTAACGGTATAGGTTGAAGGTACCAGCGCATTATAACGACCGTACTCATCGGTATACGTCTTTGCGATTTCTCGCCCTGTCCAGTCCCTGAAGACAACCGGTATCCATTTCATACCCAATTTTTCACCAAAATTTGGATTGGCTTTGTCAAACTCGTTGGATAAATCGTCCAGCGAAACTCCAGTAACATGGGCGGCTATTGGCACGTCAGTAAACATAAAGAAATCTGCTGCGGCATTTTTACCCTGAGTCAAATAGACTTGCTTGGTATCACAGAGGGGACGATAGACAGCTTGCTCTGGCGCCAAACCAACAAAATAGGGTGCATTCTCAGGGGCAGCAATTCCCGCTAGTGGTGTACCTGTGGAGTCCGTCTGAAAACTCAAAAACTCGGGTATCAGGTGTGGCTCACCCACACATACCGGCGGCAACTGCTGCGGAACAATTGGATCAGCAGGAGGATCGGCGGGTACAAAGCTATTACCAAAATCTACGTTTCGATCTTCTTCCTTGATTGTCTTGTAGCCTGCAGGTGGATAGGACTGCACGATGTAACTACCGACTACGAGTCCGTTAGTCTCTGCAGGAAGACCGGTGCCAGCATCTAAGATAAGCGCGCCTGTTGCGTCTCGCATTACGGCGGTTGAAAAGGCATAACCACCATCGAATACCGCTTCACGTACCTGGTTAAACATGCGGAAACCATCATAACAATCGGTGGTTTTTTCTATATTGATACCATCTACTACGACACCGGGGTGATCCACATAAACAGGCGAAGAGACACAATTTGTTGGCGGATTGTCGTCCCAACTGTCTGTGCTAGCGATCTGCACGGCATCACCGTAGTCGAAAACCGGATTTAACTGAAGCTGATTGGGGTCATCTCGATCGATATCTTCTGCCCCTCTTGCACCGCCGGTGGCCCAACCAAAAGGATAATAATCCACATCGGCAAATTGTATTCCTGCTACGCCATTAACGCTGCCGTCAATAATACCACCATTGGGGAAATCGATACTTGGGTCGGTATCGCGGTATAACGCCAAAGGTACACGTGGTATACCCGGTTCCCATGGTTCAGCAGCTGCAAGTTCGGGATTATTTTCCGCGCGTGTCACAGCATAATAGATTATGCCGGATATTCCGCCATTTTCACCTGGCTGATAATTCGTTTTACCAAACTCCATCAAATTGGTTTGACCTAAGTAGGTTTGCATGCCCATGGTTAAGACCGGGCCTTGGATCGTGGTCGAGAAAAAATTCCCGGTTGCAGAGTTTAGTATTGGCTGAAGCTGCGGATTTAATTTATCACGGGAAGGCATAAACCAATCGTTATCTACTGGTATCGTACCATTACCCGTCGTACTACCAGTGCCGCCACCTCCGTCGACTACGTATGTCACCCCGGTCGCCTTCAAGGTGGTAAAGTCGACTTCGGCAACTAGCCAATGGAAGAAGGGGAATACTTCGTCAAACGGTACTTCCCCCGTGGTATCTGTAGGGAATGACTGATAAATAGTACCGTCTCGGAAACGTATGTTGATGGCTTGTTCCTGTATTGGCTGTTCACCCGGATCACGCAAGGCGTTTTCATTTAAGTCGCTATAGACTTTGGCTTCAAAACGTGCGAACCAATTAAACACCGCGATGTTTCCAAGTTGACCACTGCCAGGCGGCTCTAAGTTACCTACCTTTACGATTTGAGTGGCGAGCAGCACATTCAGGTTGTTGTCAAAGACTACGAACTCATAGGTACCATCGGGTACACCGGTGATATTAAATGTGCTATTCACACAGGGCTGGATATACTCCGCCTCCGATACTAAACCGAAGGGTTGCAGGGCGACCCAACAAGCAGGAAAATCATTGCCCTGATAGAAAGCTACCGTCGGAGGGCGCGACATATGATTGTTTACGACGGTACCAGAAATGACGTTGGTGCCCGCGACAACTGAGCCATCAGCATACTTATCAGTTCTTTGCACAAAACCCATAAACACATGTGGGCCAGGTGGACCAAATTCTGTGAAATGCGGCGCTTCGTTGGCGAGTACCCAGGCGTCTACCGTTTTACCGCCTTCAAGCGTAGACGTTTGCTGCCAGCCCTGACCGGGCGGGGGTACTACTTGAATACCATATTTTCCAGGAGAAAGATTATAAATGGTTAATTCGCCAGCGGCATCGGGGATTAAAGTTCCCACACCACCACCGGGGTTCAGTAATGTGCCATCCGGATTATATGTGCTACCTAAGGGATTACCGAATGCATCCTGAGAAACTAAACCGCCTGAAACACCATAACGACCACCGGCTTCGTATAACTGGACGGTAAACTGGGTCGGATCAAATTCGGGATCTTTAATGGGACCTTCTTGTGGCAGATCAGCGACACCATTGACTTTAAATTTATCGCGAAAAACAAGTACGGAGACTAACGCCACGGGTAAGGGTAATGCTTCGACTTCCACAATGACTGGCGCTATTGCGCTAACTTTAATCGCCGCACCATTTATTGCATAACCCACAATACCCGGCACTGCTGGCGTGCCATCGGGCAAAGCGGGTACCGCCGCTGCATTTCCAAATGCAGTCACGGTAATATAATATTTTTTTGTTGGGTCAGTCGGTACCGTCACGGCTAAGCCGTTAAGGCTTTCCCCCGTTGTTACTACGGGCGCATAACTACCCTGTAAGGAATTCGAAAGACTTTCCTTTGTTTGCACCTGAGGTGTGACCGAAAACGTCGTATCTTCCTCTAAGAGCCATTTGTAACTTGCGACCGCGCCACCCCTTGTATCGGTAACGCTCAGTGAGAAGTCCGCTTGCACCTGAGATGTGCTAAATAATAATAGTATGGCCAGTGACCATAGCAACCTGATACTAAGCCTTTGGAGCAGAAAACCAATACCTCTTTCTTCCATAACAGATTCCCTCGATTTCCGATTAATGCGCATAATTCTTTTTCTAGCGCTCAATGCGATGTTAATTTGGTACTACACGTACAGTTTGTTTATTCTTTGTTACTCTTTGTTACTACATCAGCTAGCCCCTGTAAGGCTTCATCTCTGTGTTCAAAATGGTTATTTACGGGTGTAAATTCACATTTCTTCCTTGATTTGAAGTCTAACAAGGAGAATCTGAGCAGTTACTCCTTAACTACAAGTATGCTGCCCGTCCTCGTGGTAAAACTTTATACCGGTAGATAAACGAATACCTACAGATTTACTTTGTACTTTTGATTACAACTCGTGAAAATTTAAAAAAGTGTGTTTTATTGTTAAATCGCTTGTAAAACTTCTGCATCCCTACCCCCGCGAATAGGAATTATTTTTTCAAACGATGGAATAATAATCAGAAAGGCTATTATCATTATTATCAGTTTACGCTTGCTTGCACATGTCGTGCCGTCCCTAATTATTCAATAACTTAGGGTATTATTTCTCTTATTTTTTGTTTGATTGTAAATTATGCCGACAATCAAATGCCCCCTTATTTTGTACGTTATCTCCCTTATACTAAGACGCGAGCTACATTCTTTGTAACTGGTCTTTTAACTGCTTAATTTATACGAAAAGCGAACGTCAGCGTACCTATTTGTAACGTATGGCTACGTTAGATACAACCAAAACTAATTATGTCGCAATAAATTTTATTTGATGAGTTTTAAGTTACCGCCGAAGGCAGCACGGAATTTGTGCCAGCGGTTTTTTATTATTATGTATTTATAATGTAGTAATACAGAGGTTTCTATACGGTTGTCAAATCAATTTTTGCGTTTTTTTCTTTTAGAACGAATTTATTAGCCATTTATTTTTGCCGACATAGAAATTCTGTGCAATGCTAACTTACTCAATACCGCATGATTAACTTCATACTGTACTGTAACTGTAAAACCTAATACACATTGTTTTAATAATATCAGTGTAAAATATTAACCCGGTAACTTTAAAAATTACGGTTTAAACGGTAGTATTGTCTATAACGCAAACAATTGATGCATATAAAACACACAAAAGACGTCTGCATATTAACGCCTCGAATAACAACTATCCTCGCAGACTTTTTTTGTTATAACTATTTTTGGCGGGCGAAATAGACTTTCTTACACTTTTGATCCATTTTACACTCTAGTCATTTGGTAAATTTATAATGCTATCTAATAAATTAATTTTACGAAACGTAAACCAGAATATTGCAGTATTATTGATTATAATATCTGCAACTCTCGCTTGCAATGTAGTGCTTGCGTTAGAGCCTCAAGAAAAAAAGCATGGCCACAATTCAGTAAGCAGCACTAGCAATAAACAATCGACGCCGCAGCAGGGACACACGCACAAACACAGCAATGAACATGCAATGCACAAAAAACTGTTAAATTCCCCGACAGTTTATGCACGCACGAGCGTAAACTACACCATTCCCAATGTAACCTTGCTCAATATGCATAACGAACCCGTATCATTAATCGATGAATTGACCCCTGATACGCCCATCATGGTCAATTTTATATTTACTACCTGTACGACCATCTGCCCTATTATGAGCGCCACATTCTCGCAGCTACAAAGCTTGTTAGGTGATGAAGCAGATAAGGTTCGTTTGTTATCAATTTCTATCGACCCCGAGCAAGACACGCCAGAAAAACTGCGCGCCTATGCGCGTAAATTTTCCGCAGGTGAGACATGGCATTTCCTTACGGGTCAACTGGACGACATTCTCACATCGCTAAAGGCGCTAGATGCCTATAACGGCAGCAAAATGAATCACCAGCCGGCGACGTTACTGCGCGCTTCCTCCGAGGGTAAATGGATAAGAATCGAGGGAATGACGAGCGCAAAAGACTTGCTTAACGAATACCGCCTGTCAATGGCTAAATTATAAACAAAACCCATGCTGACTAATTATCGACACAATCTACGCGGTATTTCACCCTGCTGCGCAATTTTGCTACTGAATTTTCTATTATCGGCTAGTGTACTCGCGGCTTCCAATACACGAGTGGCAATCGATCTGAAGGAACAACAATATAAAGATTCTTTGCGCATCGGTAAACGCATCTACAACCTGGGTTTATTGCCATCCGGTAAACCCTTAAGTGCAACGGTGCAGGGAGACGTGAAACTATCGGGTAACCAGGTTTCTTGTGTTAACTGTCATAAACGCAGCGGTATGGGGTCGAGTGAAAGCAGAAGACAAATATTACCCATCAACAAACAAGCCTTGTTTGATCGAACAGAGATAGGACGCAGCGAGGTCAATACTCGACATTTGCAGAGTCAATTACGTAAAACACGGCCAAGCTATACGGATAGCTCGTTGCGAACCGTTATCCGTGAAGGTATTGACCCGAATGGCAGGATATTGAATCCTCTAATGCCTAAATTTTCCCTAGACGATACTAACCTGAATCATCTAATCAATTACATCAAGTCGCTTTCATTAGAAGTCTCGCCGGGTGTTACGGATTCCACTATCCACTTTGCCACCATTGTCACCGATGAAGTCGAAAAATCTAAACAAGATGCCATGTTAGATATACTCTCTGCGTTCACTCGAATAAAAAATGCCAATACGCGCAACGAGACCGGCAGGGCAAAACATGGCCCTTTTCATAAAGAGCCACACAACTCGGCGTATCGAAAATGGGCATTACATACATGGCGCCTCATGGGCGCAGCGGATACCTGGAGGAAACAACTCAAGCAGCACTATGAGACCCAGCCGGTATTTGCCATACTCAATGGCATTAGTACCCAGTCTTGGGCACCCATACATCATTTTTGCAATGACAATGAAATACCTTGTCTATTTCCCAATACGGACTTGCCCGTCATTAATGAAAACGATTTTTATAGTGTCTATTTTTCGAAGGGACTTACTCTCGAGGCCAAGGTACTCGCAAAATATATTCTTAAGGACATCAAGGTAAACAACACGGTATCCATTATTCAAGTGCACGGTGATAATGAAGATGAAAGGTTTGCGAGCAAGATCTTTCGGCAAGCCCTTGAAGCCAAGCCAACCATTAACATTAAAGACTTTTATCTTGAGAAGAACAAACCGTCTCTCGCTAATCTCCAATCGCTGCTTACGCATAACAAAACGACACTGCTGGTTTTGTGGCTAAGGCAGCCATTCCTGACAAAACTTGAAAAAACAATTAATGATAGCCAACTTAAGCAGATTTTTTTGTCAGCGAGCCTGCTCGACAATCAGTATGAAGTGATCCCGACAAACTTGTATGACAAGATCTTACTGACCTACCCTTTCGGCACACCCAACCCCCAAAGACACCTACGGATGCGGTCTTGGTCACGGTTACAGCATGTCGATATCACACACGAACGCATTCAGGCGAACGCCTTTTTTACGGCCAAAACAGTCAGTGATGCGCTTATGCACATACGCACGAATTTATATCGTGATTATTTCTTGGAAAGAATTGAGCACATGATAGACCGCTCAGTAATCACCTCGGTATATGCTAGACTATCATTGGCACCCGGACAGCGCTTTGTTTCCAAAGGCAGCTATATCGTAAAATTATCAACAGATAAAAATAAATTTATTACTCCAGTTAGTGAGTGGATAATTCCTTAACTTCGCGCACAAAATTAGCCTCCTGCATTTGTTTTTTGCAGCCGTATAAACGATTTTTGCCAATTTTTTTTGAATTCGATATCTTGTCGGCCCGATAGTTCGATTTGAATCTGACCGAGTGGCTGGTAAACGCCATCAGCAACGTCTGCGCCAGAAATAATATATCGGCCTCGATGCAATGACCAGACGCGAAGATACTTCCGGCCCGCCTTGTTTATCCATCGGTAACCGCCATAGGGTCGTGCCAGCGGCTCTCCAATAAATAACCCCTGCCCTGGCATTTTGACACTCTTCCAATAGGCTTCTATGAGCGTTTCCCCGCTGGTATATCGATCCATCACCACACTTGGATGTGGAAATTTTTGTTGCCAATTACAAGGTTCGACAACCGTACCATAACTTCCGGTTGCGCCGGCCTTTATCCACTGTAGAATGCTCATTTGCTTACTGTCCGTGAGCTGCCCCCCGGTCGATGTCAAATGATCCGCAATCGCACCGGGCAGGAAGCGGTTCGACTCGATAGCCGGGACTCGAACGAGGCCGGTAAAATAAAAAAGCACATCCTTTTTATTCTTTAATGCTTGGCCTTTAATGCGTTTAACTTTGATAATGTCTTGCGTAAACTTAATCGCATGATCATATAACTGCGAACGTACATTTCTATTTTTGTCGTTCGTATCCATCAAGTAGGCTGTGCCCGTGGGTGCGGTGTTATCGGCATCAATGCCACGTTGCATTAATCGCTTTGCGGCGGCAAAGTCAGTGGCCGCTAAAATCATGGTGGGACGGAGGCCATAATCGGTATAGGGCGCCACACTTGCTGAATTAAAATAGGGTGATGGTTTCGTTTTTTTGCAGCCTTGCGCGCAATATTCCAAATTAAACCTAAATGCGAATGCCGACGTAATACTCATACAGGTGACACGATACGGTTTAAGCCAAGTCAGAACATATGCCTGTACCGTAGTCGGCGTTTTTTCATCGACCCGCGCCTTAATGCGGTTAAATACAGCGACCTCCATATTGCTAAACCCTGGTTTAAAGTTTACATGGATGAGATTATCATGGGGTATACCGCGTTGTTTACGATAATATTCACCGATCTTAACGCTCAGGGCATCGTCATCATTGACAATAATTGCGATCTCAGCGGGGGTAAAGGCGTGCGCGGGCAACTCAACGATGGGCGCTGCTTGACTAGCGGTTGCGTATAAACACAGACACCATAACAACCCGCTACGGTAAAAAGAATTGAAAATAGTTTTTTTCATAATCTTCTTGATTGAGGCTTAGAGACTCAAGTTTCGGAGTTCAGTGGTTCGCTAATACCGTGCTACTCTGCAAATATGGTGGATGCGCTTCACTTATCCACCCTACGGGATCGTCGATGTGGCAATGTAGGGTGGATAAGCGAAGCGCATCCTACCCTATTACTATGAACCTAACACATCAGTTGAACCAAAGGAAAACATGGGGAATTATCTAGATCACTATTGTGAGCGAGTCGCCGCTGGTTTGTGGGACGAGCCGTTCAACGTGCTCAGCAATCTCGGTTTTTTTATAGTCGCCTACTTATGTTGGCGGAACTACCAAAAACACAAAGTAGAAGTTTCTGCCCTCAAGCCTGATATCGTTGTACTCATTATATTAATGTTTTTCATCGGTGTCGGCAGTAGCCTGTGGCATATCTATGCGACACAATTCACATTGTGGGCGGATCGAATCCCCATTCTACTGTTTATTAACATCTATTTATTGAGCTGTCTATTTCGAGGCTTGCACTGTCGTGTGCCCTGCGGAATCGGGGTATTCGCTCTGTATCATATCGTTGGCATCACTGTTCTAATAAGCCTTCCCTTAGATACGTTAAACGGTAGCTTATTTTATTTGCCGACCTGGTTATCCCTAGGCCTGCTGTGTATTGTGGTTTGGCGACAAAACATAGACCCCAAGCGCTACTATTTAATGACATTTGCATTATTTGGTATCGCCATCCTGTTTCGCAGTATCGACTTGCGACTGTGTGAGACCTTAAGCATAGGCACACATTTCATTTGGCACCTGCTGGTATCCGCAACGCTGTACCCAGCCATGCTTGCGCTAGTGCACACGACTTCGATGCAAAATATACGCGCAACGAAGATATTGGGGAAATAGACCGTTTGTGAAAGAACACTAATCTAGTGTCCCTCCACAAACGAGGATATTTCTTCAAGATCGAGGCGTACCGATTTTTTAAAGCGCAGCATATACTAATATGTGAGCATTTAAAAAATCGGCACAACGAAGATATTGGAGAAATAGACCGTTTGTGGATGGACACTAATCTAGGCTTTTCTTAAACCGTAACGATGCCACCGCCAATCCTGCAATCGTAAATAGTGCCAACCAGTAGACATCAAATGTCATATCGATCACTTCCACATCTCGCAATACCACGCCACGAATCAGTCGCATAAAATGAGTGGCGGGTAACGCCTCTGCGATATATTGAACCACCTCGGGCATACCTTCGTAAGGAAACATAAAACCAGATAAGAGTATGGAAGGTAAAAGGACAAACACTGTCATTTGCATCGACTGTAGTTGATTGGTGGCGATAGTCGAAATAACCAAACCCAAGGTGAGACTCGCGGTAATAAATAAAAATGTGGCCAGCGCCAACTGCAGTAGCCCCCCATTGATAGGAACCGCAAATATTAGATAACCTAGCCCCAATATAATAGTGACTTGAATCGCGCCGATAAACATATAGGGAATAATCTTTCCTAACATTAATTCAAGGGGTTTTACCGGCGTGGTAATTAACATCTCCATATTTCCCCGTTCCGATTCACGCACGATAGCGGCAGAGGTAAACATGATCATAGTCATGGTCAATATAATGCCCACCAGGCCCGGTACAATATTAACTACCGTGCGTTGTTCCGGGTTATAAAACAAGGCGACCTCAAACGTGGGTGTTATTCGATTGACGGGTTTGCTAATGAGCTCGGCCAACGGCATATTGCCTAGGCCCTTTATCGCCGCGGCAATAATAGTATCTGA
>JBGMRO010000024.1:0-15496 GCA_048061555.1 Thiohalomonadales bacterium
ACGCAGAACAAGAATTACTAAATAATACGCGCAACGCAGATATTGGGGAAATAGACCGTTTGTGGATGGACACTAGTTACACATATCCCACAGGGGCTTCCAACAACCATTTTCTTGCGCATAGACAATAAACATTTTTAAGAGTGAATTAACTGTGATTATACTAAATTTGGGTTGCGGTAATAACAAGATCAGCGACGAAATTGGTGTTGATATTCTACCCGGTAAAAACGTCGATTGTGTGGCAGATCTTGACGGCAACCGGCTACCTTTCTTAAGCAACTCTATCGACCTCATACGTTCAAATCACTGCTTTGAACATTTAAGTAATACGGTTCAAATCATGGAGGAAGTACACCGAATTTTAAAGCCTAGTGGAATAGCAGAAATCACCGTGCCTCACGTAAGTAATATTGGTTTTTTTACGGATCCAACCCATAAACGACCATTTACTTACGGTACGTTTGACTACTTCGTGAAAGATATAGAAACCGTGAAATATACGGAAATCGAGTTCGAATACCTAGAAAAACGTCTCGTTTTTAGTACCGGCCTGCGTGGTAGAATTGGCGAATTTATTAGCAAAATATCGATGCGAAGCTATGAAAAATACTATACTTGGAGATATCCGTGTTATGAAATTTATGTCAAATTGAAGGCAATAGCGTAGCCTCTGGGGTAACACCCTGCATCTAGATAATATTGTCCCTATTATTAACCATGGGTGGCCCTACAGCGTGGGTGCTTGGATGAATTAAAGCAGCGATCTTAAATAAAAAAACGGTCTGTAGATAGACACTTAGCAAAAACCTGTTTATATTATAATGAATATTCACTTTTGAAGGAAACACATAGAGCAAATGCTAAATTTTCGATATTTTTACATTATATTGTTGCTAGCCCCCCTAGGTTGCGCACCTATAGACGTAGTATATCAACATGACCCCAATGCAGACTTTAAAAACCTCAAAACGTTTAAATTGCTGCCCACTACGCAAAAAGATATTAAGAATACTCAATTATCCATGGATCGAGGAGATTTCGATCGAGCCCTTGATAATGCATTCTCATCTACACTGACAAAAAAAGGCTACCGTCTGGACGTCGAGAACCCTGACTTTGTAGTAAGCTATTACGTCATTATTACCACCTCTCGAACCGTGATACCTGGAAAAACTTACTATCGCAATATCGGATATAGTTACACAGGCACCTTAGTCACGGACGTACACCATACTGATAAATCGATAGTAAGTTACCGACTAGGATCACTAAACGTCGAAATCTTTGACGAAAAGACCAAAAAAAGTATTTGGCGAGGAACCGCTAAAACTGCCGTAGGCTTGAATGATAAAACGGAGGAACAGGTCAAAAGAATTAATACCGTTGTTCAAAAAATCTTGAAAAAATTCCCACCAGACTAACCCTGCTTTGTAAGTTTTAACTCGTTGCTTTTTATAAACAAATACTTACGCACCCGTAGCGGTTACCTCGTAATTTCTGAAATCGTTAAATTGAATCATAATATGGCGAAGAGCACACCAGCCTTCAACCTGGCCGACAGCCGCATAATGACTTTAATATAGGATTTTAGTGAATATCACTCTATTTCACTAAGGCTTCTACATTTTTTACCGATATCTAACTCTAGGGTGGAGTGCAAATCATTGTACCTGCTATTTCTCACTGTAATGGTAGAAAACTACCAGCGTTACCTTCGCCATTAGGCGGAAGTCTCGTCAATGTACTATCTATAGGAAAATAAGATGATTCTCGATAACCGGAAATGTGTTGCCGCCAATTTTTGGTTAAACCTCTTAACTATAATTGTTTTAACTTTATTTTTTAGTAGCTTGTCATATTCCCAGGTTACTAAGAACGTTGCGCTAATCAGTAATAATACTGATCAACGCCAGCCCTATTTAATGGGCGTCTTCCCATATTTAGCACCACGCGAGTTAGAAAAAATGTACGCGCCCATTGCCGCAGATTATGCCAATACACTAGGACAAAATGTGCAATTTATGACTAGCTCGACCTATAAAAGTTTTATGAAAAATCTCGACAATGAACTCTATGATATTGTTTTTGTACAACCATTTGATTATGTCGCTATCGCGGACAAATACGGTTATCTCCCTATTGCCACAAGGAATAAACCACTTCCGGCAATCTTGGTGGTCAATCCTAATAGCAGCATAAAAACTATCGCTGATTTAAAGGGAAAAACTATTGCTTTACCCCCATCTGTCGCTGCCATGAGCTACCTCATTAAGGATTACCTGATGGAAAATGGGCTAAACCCTGAAACCGATGTGACTATCATGCACTATCGTTCACACGGCTCATGTATGCAGAAAGTACTCATAAAAATAGCGGATGCGTGTGGTACCGCACCACCCGCGCTACGTTTTTTCCAGGCAAAAATGAAGACTACATTACAGATAATTGCAAAAACCAAAAGCATACCAAGTTCGATATTTGCCATTCACCCAAGGGTCGCAAAAGAACATCGTCAGAAATTGATTAAACAAATCACATCCTGGAATAAGACTAGTAAAGGTAAACAACTGCTAAAAGGTGCTAAGGTTGAATTTTTCATCCCGATTTCAGATAACGCATACAATGATGTGAGGTCCATGGCAAAAAAATATCGCTAAAATTAATAACTTGCTTAACTTTTGCAGATGTCTTTAAAATATCGCATTGCTGTCGTTATTTTTCTGCTTGAAGCAATCACTATGTCATTTATTTTATCGATTACTGTAAATCGCGCGCAGGAAATTAATAAGCAACAATTTGAAATCAAAGAAAATCTCATATTAAATTTGCTCAGTGATCTGAGCCGATTTGCCCTGTTCTCTCAAGAATACCAGGAGTTACAACCATACATTGAAAATATATCTAAAGATCCTCACGTCTTAAAAGTCTTAATTCTAAACCGAAACAATCTGATAATGACAAGTAGCAACGTATCAGATGTGGGCCAACCCGCCCCGCAATTGTTAGATATGGCAGAAACCTACTGGCGAAACCATGAAGTAAAAAATGCAGCAGGCATACTAGGCAATGTCGCCATCAATTTTTCAAAATCGGGTACAGAGAACGCTAAAAAGGATATCTTACTGACCGGCATACGCACGGCTATCATAGGTATGACCATCATCGCCATCGCGGGATTTGTCACTGGAACCCTTTTGACACGCAGACTGGCAGTCCTTTCTTCCGCGGCACAACAGGTAAAAGATGGAAATTTAGACGCTAAATCAAGTTTGTCGGGCCACGACGAAATTGCCTTACTCGGCCAGACATTTGATGAGATGACCACAAGTTTTAAAAAAACTATAGGGACACTCACCGAACGGGAATCTGAGCTGCAAACAATACAAAACGAACTAGAACAACGTGTCTCTGAACGAACTGCAGAACTTTCTTTTGCCAACGAGGAACTAGAACATCTTGCCACACATGACACATTAACCAACCTACCTAATCGATCTCTGTATTTGGTGCGATTACATCAAGCGATAAGTTATTCTACTATCGATCAGTCAAACTTCGCAGTATTAATGATTGACCTGGACCGATTTAAGACGATTAATGACACATTTGGGCATGCCGTTGGCGATGAATTATTAACCCGGGTGAGTCGACGCATCAGCAAGCTTCTTAGAAAAAGTGATACCGTGGCGCGCCTGGGCGGTGACGAATTTTCCATAGTATTGTTAGACATTAATCTAGAACAAGCACTAGCCGTATCCAAAAAAATAAGTGATTGCATTTCGTCGAGGTTGATCATTAATTCCCATGAAATAGATATCGGCTCTAGTACCGGCATCGCCATGTTTCCAGAACATGCGTCAGATTCTACCCAGTTGTTAAAATATGCCGATATGGCGATGTACAATGCCAAACAACGCAATTTGGATTACAGTGTTTTCGACAACTTATCAACAGACTATGAAACAAATAAAGATCAGCTAGAACAATCGTTAAAACTAGCTATAGAAAATGATGATTTAGTATTACATTATCAGCCAAAAATCGATTTTTCGACAGGTAAACTTGTTGGCGTGGAAGCGCTGATACGCTGGCGATTCAATGACCGGTTGGTTTTCCCAGATGAGTTTATTCCAAACGCAGAGAAAAATGGGTCTATCAAACTGATTACTAAGTGGGTCTTTAATGCTGCCTTTAGACAACTTGCTTTGTGGGACAAAATGGGTATGCAAATCAAGATGTCCGTCAATATATCGATGCGAGATCTAGACGATTCGGCATTGAGCGCGGAAGTGGCCAAGTACCTCAATGCCTGGCAGGTAGACCCCAGGTATGTCATATTGGAAATCACTGAAACTAGCGTTATGTCAAACCCCAATCGCGCATTAAGTGTACTTCAAAAAATTGACCAGCTCGGTGTGAATATTTCTATTGATGATTTTGGTACCGGTTATTCGTCACTCATGTACCTTAAAAAATTACCGGTGGATGAAATTAAGATCGACCGTTCTTTCGTCACTGATATACTTTCCGATTCGGATAGTCTGGTTATCGTACGGGCTATTATTGACCTAGCGCACAATCTCGGTATAGAAGTCACCGCCGAAGGTGTAGAAAATAAAGAAGTGTGGGATACATTAGTAGATTTGGGCTGCAATATCTCGCAAGGCTACTATACGGGAAAACCGATGAGTCGAGAAGTCTTTGAAAAATCTGAATTTTTTGTCAATAACACAGCGAAAGCCTCCAATTCTTAAACCCAATGTAAGTTTATTTGTTAAATGTGCCTTTGGGTTTGCAGTAAGCAATGCCGTTATCGCCACATCCCATTACCACGCGATACGGTTGATCGGCCAAAATTATCATTACCCAAGTTTTTTTCTCAGTAAAGTATGTCGCATTGGCCAATTTGTGGCATTATTCGCTCCTCAGTAAATCGACACCTCTCGGGACACAATGAACCCTTGGGTAAAGTATCCCAGATTAGTCTCGGGCAATAACTATAGGTTGGAAAATTCAGTGTTAGTTTCGGCAAATATCACCATGCAATTCGGCGCTAAGCCTCTGTTTGAAAACGTTTCTGTAAAATTCGGTAATGGTAATCGTTACGGCCTTATCGGCGCCAACGGTTGTGGAAAATCAACGTTTATGAAAATTCTTGGCGGTGACTTAGAAGCCACCACTGGAAATATCTCTAAAGACCCCAACGAACGCATCGGAAAACTGAAACAAGACCAATTTGCCTACGAAGAATTCAATGTAATTGATGCGGTTATTATGGGTTTTGAAGAATTATGGAACATAAAGTCGGAACGCGACGCCATTTATGCCAAGCCAGAAATGACTGAAGCCGACGGCATTCGCGCGGCTGAACTAGAGTCAGAATTCGCCGAAATGGACGGTTATACCGCAGAGGCGAGGGCCGGAGAGCTATTGTTAGGTGTCGGCATCCCCAGCGAACAACATTTTGGCCCCATGAGTGAAGTCGCACCCGGATGGAAATTGCGCGTATTATTGGCGCAGGCCCTGTTCTCAGAACCCGACATATTGCTGCTGGACGAACCTACTAATAATCTGGATATCAACGCCATTCGCTGGTTGGAAGGCATACTCAATGAACGTAGCTGTACCATGATTATTATCTCCCATGATCGCCATTTTCTGAATAGCACCTGTACCCACATGGCAGACCTCGATTTTGGAGAAATACGTATTTATCCAGGCAACTACGATGAATATATGACTGCCTCAGCGCAGGTTACTGCAACACTGTTGGCAAACAATGCTAAAAAGACCGCACAAATTGCAGAGCTAAAGACCTTCGTGAGTCGTTTTTCTGCCAATGCCTCGAAGTCAAAACAAGCGACTTCGCGTGCCAAGCAGATAGATAAGATAGTATTGGAAGACGTAAAACCATCGAGCCGTAAAAATCCCTATATTCGTTTCGAAGAAGATAAGAAACTTCACCGCCTAGCCCTTGAGCTTGAAGGTCTGGGTAAACAATTTGACGAACCACTATTTTCTGACCTCAATATGATGATCGAAGTCGGCGAGCGCATAGCGGTGATCGGGCCTAACGGAATCGGCAAAACGACCTTTTTACGATGTTTGATCGGGGATCTTGAAGCGACTGCGGGCACTATAAAATGGTCCGAAAATGCCGATTTCGGATACTATGCTCAGGATCACGCCCGTGACTTCGAAGAAAATAGCAGCCTATATGAGTGGATGTATCAATGGGGTAAAGAATCCGACGACGAACAGGTCATTCGAGGTATTTTAGGACGACTACTATTTTCGCAGGATGATATCAATAAGACGGTCAATGTCATCTCCGGCGGTGAGCAGGGCCGCATGTTGTTCGGCAAAATCATGTTACAACGCCCTAACATCCTATTAATGGACGAACCGACCAACCATCTCGACATGGAGTCCATCGAGGCACTAAACCTAGCCTTGGAAAATTACCCCGGCACACTCATATTTGTAAGCCACGATCGTGAATTTGTATCTTCTGTCGCCACTCGTGTTCTCGACTTTACAGCAACCGGCATCATCGACTTTCATGGCTCATACGAGGACTACCTCGGCCAACAAATGGGCAAATAAGGTCAATACCGCAGATTTTATTGAAAAATTGAACGAGTCCCCTATTTATCCGATCAGCATAGATTACCCATCGCGAATAGACTTCCTAGGGAAACGAGGACTCTCTATTATTCTAATAATTTCAAAGAGTTTTGTAATGCTTCATGCAATATGATCGAATAAACTCAGCGACACTGTTATCAACCTAGTGATACCCAGAAAATCTACTTAACTTCATTAGTGCTTAGCCGATATCTTAGAAGGATAAACTGACTTCTTTGAGAGCAATCGGTGAGAAATAAAAAGTTCGGACTTCCGCATAAATCCATCATGCTTGGTTTTATTACTTCGGGCGTACTCGTGACCGCGCTGTTTCTGCTCATTACAGCCAGCATGGAGACTATTCATCAAGACATTAAAGTTATCGTTAATGAAAACAACGCCAGTATTGCACTAGCGACGCGAATGCGTGACATCATCCATAAAAGACAAATCAGCTTGCGAAATGTTTTTATCTACTCAGACTATTTTGCTCGCGATGATGAGAAACTCCTTTTTTACAGTTACGCCCAACAATATATCGAAACGAGAGATGAACTCGCTGTATTTCTAAAAACCAGCGAGGAAAAGGTGATATTTGCTGAAATAAAGGCCTTGTCCGCCATCGCCTATCCATTACAGAACAATTTGGTCGAGCAAGCCATGACCGACATACCCATTTCAGAAATCGAAAAGCAATTACAGACTACATTAAGCCAGCAATCTAATGTCATTCAGTTACTGACGCGGTTATTAGACTACGAGCAAGCGGCCGCCGAACTAAATCTGCAACAAGCAAGTGAAACCTATGAAAGTACTCGGATAATTATATTGGCATTGGGTGGCGTCACGGCCCTACTGATAACGATGATAGCCATTCAGGTTACCCGACGAACAAAAGTCCAGACACGGAGAATTCGAGATCTTTCGAAGATGCCGATCGAAAGTCCAATGCCCGTGATCCGAGTTCATATTGATGGCACCATTTTATTCGTAAACGAAGCGAGTTACTGCTTACTCGACGACTGGGGGTGTAACTTGGGTGAAAAGATCCCCACGAAATGGCAAGCCGTTATTAACTCCTTAAATGGCCAAGAAAGAAAAATAGAAATAACCATTTCCTGCCAAGATAAAATTTTCGCGCTCACAATAACAGGATTTGCCCGTGAAAATTATGTCAATTTTTACGGTAAAGACATTACAGAAAGTGAAAATTTGAAACAGAAAATCGCGTTTCAAGCGAGTCACGATTCTCTAACGGGTCTTATCAATCGACGAGAATTTGAAACCCGCCTTAATCAATTGATAAGTAACACTCAGCTCGGACATGAGAGTCACGGATTGTTATACATGGACCTAGACAAATTTAAAATTGTAAATGATACCTGCGGCCATGCGGCAGGTGATGAGTTACTGGAACAAATAAGTCGGTTAATGCTAAGCAAAATTAGAAGTAGTGACTCTCTCGGTCGCTTGGGTGGAGACGAGTTTGGGGTATTATTGACTTCCTGCGGGGAAAAAAGGGCCGTAGAAATCGCGGAGGCCATACGTCAGGAGGTCAATAATTTTGTTTTCGATTGGCAGCAGCATACTTTCCGTATCGCCATTAGTATTGGCGTTGTGAGTGTGACACACAATAGTAGTTGTTTGGCTGATTTGCTTAGCAGCGCTGATACGGCCTGTTACCGTGCTAAACAGTTTGGAAATAAAAGTGTTTATATAGCTGAGTGCCCAAATTTGTCGAAAAATAAAAAAGCTAGTTAGTCCCAATAACGCCAACTATCGATGTAGTAACCCAATATTACGGGTTTATCGAGTGTATTGATTTCCACATCATGATCAACTAAATCTTTCTCAAATAGGGTGATTTTGTCTATAAGCGCGGCCTCAATAAATCGAGTTTCTACCAATAGGTTTCTGCTGATCTGCAAGCTTTGAGATTTGCTGGCGATGATAAAACCCCATTCACCAAATGATGGTACGTTTACATGTAGAGGTAAAAGTGCAGAAAATCCCGCATGAGCGAGTGTGGCATGTATACTCCAGAAGACTTTTTTAGCATAGAACGGGCTCGTAGCTTGCGTTATAAATAGACCGCTTGACCGTAAATTTTTGTATATGAGGCGATAAAATCTATTACTATAGAGCCGTGATAGCGATGGGTTATTAGGGTCAGGTAAATCGGCGATAATGAGATCGTACTCTTGTGTCGACTGTTTTAAAAACACAAAGGCGTCCTCATGCACGATATTGACCTTGTTACTAGCAAAGCTGCCTTTGTTCACCTTTAGAAAATGTCGATTCTGTTTAGCCAGACGCGTAATTTCCGGGTCTAGGTCTACCACCGTGATCGTCTTTATCTCAGGATATTTTAGTAATTCCCTTACCGCAAGGCCATCTCCGCCACCTAATAACAACACCTCATGAACTTGTTTCGAATACAACATAGGGACATGAATTAGGGTTTCATGGTAGCGATATTCGTCCGCCGATGAAAATTGCAAATTCCCGTTCAGGAAAAGCCGTAAATCATCCTTGTTTTTGGTAACCGTGATGTTTTGATACTTAGATTCTTTGCTAAATACGACACGGTCGTTATACGCGCTAGCGTTCCATTGACTTAATAAGGTATTAGAAAATATTAATAAGAACAAAATGAACAAGGCTACTGTAGTATTGTAAAAATACAGTATTCTCTTGCGACTTAGTTGAATTTGCTCGCTGAAACACCAAAGATTAAGAAACCCGATGGACATATTTATCAAACCGAAAGCCAAACCGGTTTTAAAAGTTCCGAAGAAGGGTAGAAATAGAAAAGGAAAGAGCAAGGTTGCCACTAGTGCACCTAAATAGTCGATAGACAAAACGTTCGATATATTGACTTTTAGTGCGTAAAATCGCTCCATGATACGAGTGAGCAGGGGTATTTCTAAACCGATGAGTGTGCCGATCAAGATAATTAGGGTAAACATGAAAAGGCCGTAACTATCGGTATAGCTAAAGGCGAAGTACAATACGGGGATACTAATACCGCCCAATAGACCCAAGGCTATTTCGAAGGCTATAAAATTTTCGAGGAGATATTTGTCGCCAACCAATCGGGACAGATATGAACCTAGGCCCATCGCCGCCATATAGACACCGATAGTTAAAGAAAATTGTTTTATGCTGTCTCCTAAAAAATAGGAAGATGTGGTTCCAATGAGTAATTCATAGATAAGCGAGCACAAACCCGCAATAAATACAGACAGAATAAGAATGAAGGATTCTTTTCTAGAGGTCTCAGTTGATTGGGTAGACAACGACATAAATATCCATCAAGGATAGGTTTCCCGATTGTAAACTTTAAAGGTAACTACCCACCCCACCCCTGAAATACGTCAGCTCGTCGTTAAAAAATGATCATTTACCTGTGTAAACTCACACTTTTTGCCTAGATCTGACGCATTTCATGGGCAGTTTGAGCAGTTACCGATAAATTTTATGCATAGGGTGAGTAGTTACCTTTAAACGTACCTACTTTTGTACGTTAGGAAAAAATATGTCCCACAAAAATAGAAATAAGCATCACGAAACGTACGTTACTAGAAAAATCCCCTGAGATGGGCATACGACTATTTTCCACCGCCGCTAATACCGCCACTACGATTACCCGGGCCACCAATACTACCGGTCCTGACACTGCGGCCACTATAATAACTCGGCCCACCAAAATAGAAGAAGGAAGGACCATAACCAAAACCACCGTAGCCTGCATAACCCCAGCCCCGTAGGCTAAAACTCATTAAGGCGAAGAACAAAACCGCCATACCGATAATCAGAAACAATAATCCCGCACCGGTTTGCCTATTAGGTAGTTTTTTTATATTCATAATTAATCTAGGGCTCCGGTACTAGTCTGTCTTTATTTTGATAGAACCAAATAGCGATGGCCGCTAACAGGCTCAGTATGCCTATGATAGAAAAAGCGAGGGAACTGCCAATTTTTTGATTAACCGTAACCCTAGCAAGCGCATTGGGGTTATTATTACTATTTTCACCCGCCAGAGACAAATAATAGATACCTTCTTTTGGAAAGGTGACTTTAATATTGAAACTATTATTACTCTCGGTCCAACTTCCGTCGGAGTCATAACCCGATTCTTTCCACAATTCATCTCCGAATGCAAACAAATATTGCTTGTTTTCGTCGAGAACATCTATGGTTATTGAAGACCAAGAATTTGAACCGACACTCTGAAATACATCGATTAAATAGACCGAATTAGCATCTGTGACTTGAATAGGTCCTACCTCACCACCGGCCATGCTCACCGATTGCCGGATCTCTTTTCCAGTGCTAAAACTCATCGCAAAAGCAACCACTAAGCTAAATAGCCCATAGATAAACAATATCTTGCTTAGACTATCTGCATTAAGTTTTTGATTGACAATGTCCATACTTATACTTTCACATTAATACAAAAAGAATAAAACAACAGCAAAACTAATCACCACAAACATTTCCAACAATCCTGCACCAATATTTTTGTCGTGTTGAATTTCCTTATTTAAATCTATTCGTCTAATAATAAGCTTATCTAGTATCAGACGAAATACAGGCAAAATGATTATCGCCATGAGTGATTCCAATGCGAAACTGCCAAGATTGTAAGACCAACTAATAAAATTGCCCGATGAGCCTTTCATTAGAAGTATACCTACCGCGATGAGTGTGCCCGAAAAGGCAATGCCCGCAGCGGTATTATTTTTTAGCAATTCTTCTTGTATGTCATAGGGCGTAAAAAAATCGTACACTTTACTCACGACGATCAACATAACCTGACCTATCACAAAAAATACAATGGCGGTCATTATACCGCCACCTTCCCCATGCAGTGCGCCGCCGATAATGCAGGCCGATGCGATATACGAACCCGCTTGCACAGCGCCTATGCCATAGTTTCGCTCATTAATAATTTTTTCGATATTGCTAAACTGATGCAGGAGTAACTTGTCGTTGACGACTCTCGATATATTCAACAAGATTATACCCAGTAGGGAATACCCGCCAACGTTAATGA
This sequence comes from Thiohalomonadales bacterium, assembly GCA_048061555.1. GTDB lineage: Bacteria > Pseudomonadota > Gammaproteobacteria > SZUA-152 > SZUA-152 > JBGMRO01. The sequence continues at coordinate 11,691 of JBGMRO010000024.1, forward strand.
TATCCAGTACGACCCCTTGCGTTGGGCCGAGTAACGCCGCTACAAATATAATGGTAGTTGCTAAAATGTAACCAGAAAAACTAATCGCAAGCGCAAGATTATCGTGATGAGCAAGCTGCTCATCTACACTATAAGGTGTTGTCAAATCATTGACCATTTTTGCCAATAAAATAATAAACACATATAAAACGATGAGCGCGATCGCTGAAGTTGCTTGTGGTAGGATGGTATCCAACATGCGAGCTATATTAACCTATAATTGGTGTTTCTAATAGTAATAATTAGAGATTCGCGTAGCCATAAATACGCGTTCAAGCATTCTCGGCCAACGGCGCCACGATGCGCTGCACCTGTTCTTTCGTAGGGATAGACTCTTCTCTTACCAACAATATGAGCGCCTTGCTCGTAACCCTAGTCATTGCCGAAGGGTTAGTTACGACTACCCCACTTTCTTCTATATAGCCCAAAGGGGTACCAAGATCGGCCGTTATGAGTTGACAAGCGATATCTCTCCACAAGTGACCTTCAATTTTGATGTCGAAACGGTAGGTAGAGTCGCCACGGTGACGAAAGAGATTCTCTAATATCTGTTCGACGCCAGGGGCTACCAATGCTCGCACAATGATCTCAGGATAGGCACGAATGGGACGTATGACAGAATTTGCCTGCGCCGCCAAAAATCGCGGTCGATTATCGTCCTGTACACATTCGGCCAATATATAGGCATTATTGCCCAGGTGTTTTAGTCGATCGAGGGTATCGATGGTTACACTATCTGAGCGGGCGTTTGTCGCGTGCTCTGCCAAGATGATTATATATTTCGCCTTGTCCGCATTGATCGCGACCAATGCACCCGTCTCATCGATGGTCCCGCTATAATGCACTAATCCCATATCACGCAGATTCTGTGGCAGTCCATTTTCATAAGCGTCAGTGAGTATTTGTAACGGTAGGCAGGCAAACTCTGGTGTATTTCTAACCTGTTCGATCAATCTCGTCAGGTAACGATCTCTATCGTATTTGGGCGCATTTATAATGAGGATATGGTCTCGCATTTTTTTCCACCTCCAATGGCCTTTAGCCATTTTATCGTGCCGTTCGTGGCGATAATCTAAATATTCACTCGCGAGCTGCGCCAGCAACCAAATACCAATGATATAAATAAGCCCGATAGTAATCAGCTGCCCGGCGAATGATTGCGCCGAAACATCGCCATAACCCACTGTAGTCATGGTGGTGAGGGTCAACCAAAACGCCGCCCACAGAGAGATATTCTCAGCGAAGGAAATCGCGGTCGTATGTATGCCAATGATGACAATTAGCATAAAAAAAAGGCGTACTAATCGGCCTTGTACCGAAATACTAAAGTGATTGGAATAATATCGAATTTTGCGTCTGCGTCTTTGTCGATCGAAAATCAGCTTAAAGATCACGATAATATCGACCTACTTTTTCTCGGCGCTATTAATTTCTACACTTTTCATTTCTACACTGTTGTTTTCTACACTGTTGTTTTTGACGTAATGAATCAATTCTTCGGCCGCTCTTTTTTTAATTGCGACCCGATCATCACTGGGCAGGTCATATTTTATTGCCAATATTTGGAAGTCGGCCTCTGCCAGAGAGATTGATAATCGAGGACGAACTGAACGTGTCGAAACTTGGAGTTTTAATATTTGTCGAATTCGATCTGTAGGATTAACCGCCAAATCCAAGGCCTCTTTGCGAATAAAATACTGTATTTTTTCACCTAGATCAAACGCAACTTGCACCGCCTTTATGCTCTTTTTTTCGTTATTCCATTTATTAGGGATTTTTTTAGTCAAAAGATGTTTTCCCGTTCAATAAAAATGATAACCCTATCAGCAAACTACATTAGCGCGATTAAATTACGGGTATTATGACTTGGGCCACATTTCATGTACGTCGGTAATGGGTCGTATCAGCGTTATCATGATATCGATCTCGTCTTCGTCCCAAATCTCTATTTCTACTGCGAATTTTTCATCGCTGCTCCATAATTCAGTGTAAGTTAATGGCTCTCCACCGCTGGTTGGGGCGTCTGAACCACGAAAATCACGTTCAAAAAACTGGCCCTTTTTCGCAGATTCTTTGATCTCGTATTTATCCGCCAACCAAAGTTCAAAACCGTCGAGTTTATTCTCTACACTAAGGCTCGTCTGATTACCGTTATAGACTTTTTTTAGCACACCCTTACCGAATATTGTGTCTATCTCTTTTCGCTTGAGTTTGACTGAAAAGCCTATAAAGGGGTCCCCATCGTTGTCTTCATAGTTCATAAAGATCGTACGGTTCTCTTCACCACGCAGGTTAAATTCGGCGACTTGTTCATAACCGTACAGATAGGTATTGACTTTGGTAATCTGCATGGTCTGACCACGCAATAACAAGGGTAATGCAAAGCTATCATTGAGCTTAATGTAATCACCCTTTTGCAACTCCAAGGGTTCGTCAATCGTTCGGCCCGGGGCGTCGCCTTCGCCTTTGACGCCACCCCACAATGCCTTAATAAAATTTTTCATAGACCATTCTCGCTTGAGAGTTACTAGATGAAGGCAAGAAACCTAACTACTTAGCCTGTTTCGAACCCGTCTTTTTCGCCTTAATCCTATCCAAGACAGAATTGGCACTGGCCGTCTGTGCGCCGATGCCCGCCGACTGTAGTTTAGACTTGAGATCTGAACTGTCGTCTATGGCGAGCTCATTCGCTGCCGTAATTTTGTCTTCGCGCATGGTCTGCTTGGCCTTGATACGCTCTAGTGTACTCTTGGCTCCCAGTATAGTGGAATTCGACGAGCTAAAGTTATCACTAATCGCCGATGTCGCCTTTTGAACACTTTCGGTGGTCTTGACCATACTGAACTGGCGCTTAAACTCCTTGACCTGTTTTTCGGCCGCGTGTATTTGAGCCTTCAGCTTCTTGACATGATCACGATAGGTTGCGTGAACCTCTTCCTGCTCATTCAGCTGTTGCTCTAGTTCGGCAATTTTTTCCGCCACTTCCAAGGCAAGTGTTTCGTCGCCTTTTGACAGGGCTTGCTCGGCGTATCCTTCATGCTCTCTAATTTCTCCTTGAAAAGTGCTAATTTTACGCGCCACCTGCATACGTTGCGCCATAACTTCCGTCAAGTTATGTTTTGCCTTGCTCAGGTGATTCTCTGAATCCTTGATCTCTTGCTCAAGAATACGAATCGCATTGGCGTCTACGATAGCCTCTCCGGCCTCGCGAGCACCGCCGCGAATTGCAGTTGCGATTTTCTTTAATATACCCATTTTATGATCCTCTTTGTGTGGTTGTTAAACTGTTAATACTACTGATCTCTAACTAATCACTATATCTCTAACTAAATAACACGGGTCACTAACTACTCGATAAAGAAAAACTATTCATTAAAATATTCTTCCAAAACGTCCATTGCTTCAATAGAGTTTTCGTTTAAAGTGGTTATTTCATGTACAATATCTTCGAAACTCGAATCCAGGGACAGCGCGCCAAAAATAACAAAACTGTCGCTGACCTTGGCGAAAGAAGACAATGGCACTGGGATATTCATCTCCAGCATGCTCTCCATCATCTGATTTCGTTTCTCCGGATTTATATCTGTCTCCTTGCATAAGTAAACGATACAGATTATCTGTGAATCGGTTATCGATACATAAATCGGCAATTCGTCAAATTGCTCGACAATAATCTGTAAGACATCGACCTCACCCGGGATAGGCTGTATTTCAAAATCACTGCCATCATGATCACTTTCGATTAAACGTATTGCTAGGTCATCTAA